>JAQICW010000517.1 GCA_027858355.1 Desulfobacula sp. | reverse complement strand
AAAAGTATCAAACCAAAATAGAGGCAATAGTGCCGGTCACAGATCCTGTAACCGGCACTTTTCATGCCATTGCTCCCCTTGAAACTCGGGATCTTTATCCTGGCGCCGTTTGTCGGATTACGATCCATGTTGGCGAGAAAACTGTTCCGGAAATACCGCGCACGGCAATTCTCACTCAAGAGGGGAAACAAATTGTGTTTGTTATCTCATCGAGTAAGGCTGAAAGACGGGTCGTTAAAACCGGGATTCGAACAGATAAACTGATTGAGATAAAAAAAGGAGTACAGGTTGGTGAATCAGTTGCCGTTGTGGGAAATTATGAGCTTTCCGACGGTATGTCAGTGCGGGCTGAAAAGCGATGAAAAAACTAATTGCCGTGGTTCTTAAAAACAGAACTGCTATTACATTCATTGTGTTTATTTTGACTCTGCTGGGGGGGTATTCTCTTATAACATTGACACAATCTGTCTTCCCGAAAGTTGTTTTTCCGCAAATTGTGATAAGGGTGGACAGGGGGTTTGCGCCGCTGAAAGATATGGAGATGTTTGTCACAAAACCTCTGGAAGACGGGTTACATTCCATCTCCGGCATTAAATTTATTACATCCGAAACCTTCCAGGGCTCCGCGGAACTCAAGTTGACGTTTAACTGGGGGACCGATCTAAGGCAGGCATACCAGTCTGTTCTTTCCAAAACTGGTGAAATCAAAGCTGTCCTTCCTCCAGATACAAGATTAAAAATAACCCAGATGACGACAAGCGCCTTCCCCGTCGCCGGTTTTAGTCTCTATTCAGACACTGTATCTCTTCTGTCACTCAGAAAGTATACACTCCGTGATATCAAGCCGATACTGGAGAAAGTCGCTGGAGTTGATAAAGTAGAGGTGATCGGTGGTGTTGGACCTGAATATAAGATTGTCCTGAAACCCGAGAAATTAGTCCAATACCATTTGGATCCGCTGAAAATAATCGAGACCATCAAAAAATCCAATACAATTGATTTCCTTGGCACTATAACAGAAGAATATAAACTGTTCCTGGGGGTTTCAGATTTTCAGTTAAAGGGTACTTCCGACATTGAAACCATCATTGTAGGGCAGGTTTCAGGAAATCCCGTTTATCTGAAACAGGTAGCCCAGGTCAATGAAGGAACAACGGCCCTGGCGATCTCCACTTCAACTGACGGACATCCCGCGGTCTTGTTTAATATCACCAAGCATCCGAATGCAAATGTGATAAAAGTCTCCCAGGCTGTCGCGGTGGCGTTGGCGAACATCCAAACTAAACTTCCCTCAGACATGCACATTTCAAAATGGTATGACCTGTCGGAATTTGTGCGAAAATCCATCAGGGGAGTGGTGTTTAATCTTCTGACCGGCATAGTAATTATTTCATTGGTCGTCTTTCTTCTCCTCAGACGTTTCAGAACCTCTCTGCCCATGGTTATATTCATGCCTCTGACCCTGGTAATCACACTTTTGGTAATGAAAATCCTGGGATTGACCTTAAATATAATGACCCTGGGCGGCTTAACAGCTGCTGTTGGAATCCTTGTGGACAACGCGAGTGTGGTGGTTGAAAATATATCACGCTATTACGACAAGGGGGTGGACACCCAAACCTCAATCATTGACGGAACTGCGGAAGTTATCCCGCCGCTTTTTTCAGCAACACTGACGACCATAGCTGTTTTTATTCCAATGATCATGCTGAGCGGTGTTTCCGGATTTTTCTTCAAGGCCTCCTCAACCACCATAGCGATCTCCTTAACGCTTTCACTGATTCTGGCGATCTTTTTCATTCCCATAATGGTGTTTCATTTTTTCGGCCAGAACAGCCGCCCGGTTCAGAAAGTTTTGAAAGAGGGACTTCTTCAGCGCATCTATAAAATAATTCTGGGAGCAACCCTTAAGCGTTCCGGAATCATTGTCCTTCTCAGCACATTTATGGCTGGTGCAGCCGTGGTTATGTTCACAACACTGCCGACCAGTTTTCTGCCGCTCTGGGATGAAGGAACGTTTATTATGGATCTGGATACAGTTCCTGGAACGAACCTGGATGAAATGAGCTGCATCGTGAATGGTGTTGAAAAAGTGATCCGGACAATTCCTGAAATAAAGACATACTCGCGCCAGACCGGCGATGAGGCGGTAAGACCCAATGAAGCTCATTTTTACATGCACCCCCAGCCTGTTAAAGGGCAGGCCTCCATATCGGTTTTCGATGTCATGGACAAGCTTGAAACGGAACTAACCCGTGTCTATCCAGAGTTGAATGTGGACCTGCATCAAATACTTCCGGATCGTTTTATCGATTTAAGTGGCCGCCAGAATGCAGTAATCGTTAAATTGACCGGCAACAGCCAAAAGGATCTTAGCACCGCATTTTCCACCATCAAAACGACTCTTGAAAAAATTCCTTCCATTCAGGAAGTTAAGGGGGTGTTGCCGGACACTTCGCCAGGATTCAGGGTTGAGTTTCATAAGGAAAAATTAATCCGGGCAGGATTGACTGAAGAGAATGTCTCTGCACAGATAAAAACCGCACTGGCAGGAACCATTGCCACCTCAGTTTCAGAAGGTGTCCGGAAAATTGATGTGCGTGTCATCTATCCTGTAATGTATAAAAAATACCTGGAACAATTACCTTCGCTGCCAATTTTTACGGCTACGGGCAAGTACCTGCCTCTCTCATCTGTGGCCGACGTCAAAGTGAAGAATATGCCACGCATTACCTATCATGAGAATGGCATTCCGATTATTAATATCGACATCAAAACAAAGACCGGCAATCTTCGCAAAAATGTCCGTACCATACAGAACACCTTAGATACACTGGCGCTTCCCAGTGGAGTAAATGTGAACATCGGCGGGGATTGGAATACCCAGCAAAAATCATTTCAGCAGCTTATTTTTATCCTCTGTCTTTCAGGGTTTCTGGTTTTTTCGCTTCTTTTGCTGGAATTCAAGGGGTATAAAGTTGCCCTGGTCATATTCATCGGAACAATTTTTTCGCAGTCTTTTGTTGTTTTCGGGTTAGCGCTGACCCATACATCCTTTAATGTCTCCACCTTTATCGGCTTGGTCACCTCCCTGGGAATCGTTGTTAACAATGGTATTCTGGTGATTGACTTTGTGGAACGGTATAAAAACAGGGGCATCTCAATAAGAGAAACTCTTATCAAGGCAGGAGTTGTGCGGATAAGGCCTATTTTGATCACATCCATAACGACAAACGGGGGTTTTCTCCCAATGGCATTACGGTTTGGAAATGGCGGAGAAATGCTGCAGCCATTTGCTGTTGCCGTCATATTCGGCTTGATTGGGTCCCTCTTTTTCTCTCTTATAGTAACTCCCTGCATGTATTTATTTTTTATAGGTGAAAATGCGGCAAAAAAACAATTACCACATGATTTATAAGAGTGGTGCGCTTCCAGCTTCATGCTATCTTCATTATGGCCTGTTATCTTGAGTTCAAAAAGGTGCTGATAGTTATTTGAAGAAAAGGGAGTTTAATATGTTTCACCAGTTTGTTACCTGGCTTTCTGCCACTGTAGGCCAATGGGGATATCCGGGCATCGTGATGCTCATGGCCCTGGAATCTTCATTTTTCCCATTCCCCAGTGAGGTAGTGATCCCTCCCGCGGCTTATCTTGCCGCCAGCGGTAAAATGAACATCGGGATGGTCATTCTTTGCGGCACTCTGGGAAGCCTTATGGGGGCTGTTTTCAACTATTGGCTTGCCCTGAGGTTTGGCAGACCTTTTTTTGAAAAATATGGGCGGTATCTGCTGGTAAGCCGCCAGTCGCTGGAAAAAGCAGACCGCTTTTTTGAACGCCACGGGCATATCAGCACCTTTGTCGGTCGTCTGTTACCGGGTATCCGCCAGTATATTTCGCTTCCGGCGGGTCTGGCCCGAATGAATATATTCGCCTTTTGTTCGGCAACCGTTCTCGGGGCAGGAATCTGGGTGCTGGCGCTGGCAGCCATGGGGTATTGGTTTGGCCGCAATGAGCAACTGGTCCTCCAGAACCTGCACTGGATTACCATGGTCCTAGTGATTGGATGCGTTATCCTGCTGATTTTTTATTGGCATAAGCGGAAGGTTCGCATATCCAAGGTACAGCAATGGGAGAAAAAATGATGGCAATGGACTTGAATGCGAAGATTTTTCAGTGGATTCACGCAGGAGCCGGGACGCGACCGATTACGGATGGCTTTGCCATTTTTTTCGCCGAAGGCGGCCCTTATCTTCTGGTGGCTTTGTTCATCATTTTATGATTTTTTGTGGACAAATATAACAAAATAGCTCTTCTTGAAGCAACACAGGCCATGATTATCGGCCTGGTTGTCAACCAGTTGATCGGCCATTTTTATTTTCACCCGCGGCCTTACATGATCGGACTTTGCACACCGCTCTTCCCCCATGGACCGGAAACCTCTTTTCCCAGTGATCATGCCACTTTGATGTTTGCCGCTGCATTTTATCTGCTTATGGCCAGGAACTGGTCCACTTCCGGTATTCTGCTTCTGGTTGCTGCCATACTGACTGCCTGGGGACGGGTTTACAGTGGTATCCATTTTCCCTTTGATATGGCCGGAAGCCTCGTCGCTGGACTATCGAGCGTCGGTTTGGTGCATTGGCTTGCGGGACGTCTTCGGCCGTTGAACGAGAAATTGATCCAGGTCCTCTATCATGCGCTGGGAGTATTAATAAAGAGGCGAAGAGAAGGGCTATGAGCCATCTGCATTACATCAACATATTGCTGGCTATTATTACCCATCACCCCGTCCTGGCCTATGGGGCGGTTTTTCTGATTTCTCTTTCCGAATCCCTGACCCTGGTCGGTTTAATTATCCCCGGTACGGTGATCATGTTCGGTGTCGGGGCTGTGGTGGCCACAGGCAGCCTGGATCTGAAAACAGTGCTGACCCTGGCCGCATTAGGCGCCATTGCCGGAGATGGTATCAGCTACTGGCTGGGTCACCATTACAAAGACCAGCTGCGGCAGGTCTGGCCGTTTTCCCGTTATCCCGGCATGCTGGAGAAAGGGGAAGTTTTTTTTAAACGTCATGGCGGCATAAGTGTGCTGTTCGGCCGTTTTGTCGGACCGGTACGCCCGGTCATACCGGTTGTTGCAGGGATGCTAGGCATGAGGCCACTGCATTTTTCCGTGGTCAATGTAGTCTCCGCCATTGGCTGGGCCCTAGTCTATATCCTGCCCGGAGTCTTTTTCGGGACTTCCCTGGCCGTGGCCGGTGCGGTCAGCACTCGTCTGGCCGTGCTTGTTTTCATCCTCCTTGTGGCGGTATGGGGCTTTATCTGGCTTGGCCGCAAACTGGTGTTGCGGGTGGGCCATCAGGGTCCGGTCTGGTTTGCAACGTTCAAAGGCTGGATTTCCACAGATGAACCAGTCCATTGGCTGCTGCGCCCTGTCAAAAGTCTTTTTTCTTACCTGTTCCTCCGCCAGCAGGGTGAGGAATTATTTCTTATTTTTTTAGTCCTGTTGCTTTCCCTATCCGGATGGGGGGCTTTAAGCGTTCTTCAGGATGTCCTGGCCAAAGATCCGCTGGTACTGGCTGATCAGGCGGTGTATCATTTTTTTCAGTCGCTTCGAACCCCATGGGCAGATCCTGTTTTTGCCGCCATATCAGAATTGGGGGATTCTTTTGTAAATATTTGCCTGTTTTTTGCCATCCTGGTCGTGCTGGTCTCAAGAAAATGCTACCGCACTGCGGGATTTTGGACAATAACCATACTCGGTGCCCTGGCAGGGTTTCAATCGCTTAAAGGGTTGAGTCATCTGGTTTTTCCTGTGGTCGTTCAGGGAGTCCTGGCCTTTGGATCTCTTAGTGGTCATACGGCGACAAGTGTGATTCTGTATGGGTTCCTTGCAATCCTGCTTGCCAGGAGTTCTTTGGGATCATTACGCTGGGGGATTTTTATTACAGTGCTCCTGATTTCTTTTATTATCGCACTTTCCCACCTTTATCTGGGTACCCATTGGCTTTCTGATATTCTGGGAGGAATTTTTATCGGCACAAGCTGGACAGCCCTGTCAGGAATCGCCTGGCTGAAAAAACCAACCCCAAAAGTTCCCCGGTGTTTACTGGGGCTTGTAACCATTCTAATTATCGTGTTCGCCGGAGGATGGCATGTGGCCCGGAACCTTGAAAAAGATCTTGTTCTGTATGCGCCTCGATACAATGTCCAGACCATGGCGTTTGCTGTCTGGTCCGGCAGCGGCTGGAAAAACCTTTCGGCCTGGCGGTTTGATATGGGCGGTGAAAGAGAACAGCCTCTGACCATCCAGTGGGCCGGCTCCCCTGAAAAGCTTGTCCGGCACCTGTTAAGCCTGGGATGGCATCGGCCTTCACCCATGAATTTGAAAAGCCTTCTGGGAATATTTTCACCGGATGTACCCATTGAAAAATTACCTGTTTTACCTCATCTCCATTCCGGCCGGGTTGACAGGCTGCGCCTTATTTACAGGGACAAAAACAATCGGTGGGTACTGCGTCTATGGCCTTCGGATACTATAATCGAAAAGGGCAACACTCCCCTTTTCATTGGAACAATAGAGGTTCAGCACCTCCGGCACCTTACCGGCTTGATCATCGCAGCAATGGATACGGGAGAGTATGACCATCCCCTGGACGGAATAAAAGGCATGCTCAAGGATCAATTTTCTATCGAATCCGTCAGCCGGTCCGGGGAAGAAATCCAGGTGGATGATGATCACCGCAGGATACACTGGCAAGGCAGGGTATTGCTGATATGGGAGAGATGCGGGCAATGATTGAAATGCACGATATTGACAAAACGTTAGGAAAGTTTAAGATGATCTATCAAAAATTATTCTGCCACTGACAAACAAGGAAAATTCTGATGAAACAAATGATTAAAGCGATATTAAATATTTTTAACACCCATAGAAGGCAGCATCCAGTAGCAATGGGATTATTCATATTCTGTGCTTTTCTTCTGATTAGTGCCGAAATCTGGTTTTTTTTTGCAGCCCCACCAGCCAAAAACTGGCTTGCTCAAAACTTGAAGACTATTGAAATTAATAATTCGAATGATTACGCATTTGCTGTTTTCGGGGACAATAAAAATAGTCATTCAGCCTTTCCTGAACTGCTTCGGAAAGTAAGCCAGGACCCTTCGCTTGGTTTTGCAATGGATCTTGGTGATTTGGTTTTTGACGGTGAGATGGAAAAATATCGTTATGTTTTCAGCCAGGTCCGCAAAAACATGGAAATCCCCCTGCTAACGGCCATTGGCAACCACGAGCTGCGTGAAAAGGGAAGGGGTCTGTACTATGAATTATTCGGGCCGTTTTATTATTCTTTCAAAATCGGCCGGGATTTTTTTATTGTGATTGACAATGCAGATGAGAAAGACCTGGATCAATGGCAGCGTCAATGGCTGGAAAAAGAGTTAGAAAAAGCGGCTGATGCCTCCCACAGGTTTGTTTTCATGCACGTGCCATTGTATGATCCAAGAGGCGGCCGGCATCACCACTGTATGCCGCCGGAATCTGCACGCTCTCTGCTTGATTTATTTAAAACAAATAATGTCACTCATATTTTTACATCCCATATTCATTCCTACTATTCTGGGAAATGGGAGGGGATTCCATTCACCATCACAGGGGGTGCCGGAGCGGAACTTGTCGGTAAAGATCCGGAACATGATTTTTTCCATTACCTGAAAGTCAGCATAAAAGGCGCAGATGTCCAAATAGCGGTTGTGCCCATAGCAACCCCTGATTTTGAGTGGCTGGATCGGGTCGGTTCCATGGCCTGGATTTACCTGTACGCTATGGTTCGCCTGCATGGTATTGAAATTGCTATATTCCTGCTGATGGCCTATGCTCTGGCAGTGGTGTTTGAGCTCAAAAAATCATGATAAATAATCGATTTAAACCGCAAACGGTAAAGCTGGTATGTCTGAAATAAGCCGTAATTATTATCGGTGTCATCTGGGGGTCTCGTTTTGGGATGAGTAAAAAAAGGCAGTTGACCATATTCAAAGGCAGGATTTTTTCCAGCCTGTTGCGCCTGCAAAGCAGAACCTGGCAGGTTCGCGTTGATGGTCGGGACTACCTGGATCGATTGTATTTCAGCAAAGAACGGTTCCTTATTTGTTTTTGGCATGGAAAATATGTGCCGGTATTTTCCTTGCTGGAGGGCTATAAGGCGCTCATTGTCACCAACCAGTCAGTGCGGGGGAACGTTATCTCTGAAATATGTCGAAATTTCGGTTATCAGACCACCCGGATACCGGATCAATCAGGACAGGGTGCCCTTAATTTTATGGGAAAAGCTTTGTCTGAAAGCCGGGTGGGTGGCCTGGCAGTGGATGGCCCTCTGGGCCCACGGCACGTTGTCAAAAATGGGATCATACGGATTGCGTCTACATACGGATTTGATCTTTTGCCTGCCTCAGTAAATAGCAGCAGGAAGATGGTGCTTAAAAAACGATGGGACCGAATGGAAATTCCACTGCCATTCGCAAGGATAGGCCTGGTCTTTGGTGTGCCCATCAAAGTCCCGCCCGGAATTAGTGCCGGGCAGGTACAGGTATCCAAGTGGTCGGGTAAACTTGCCAAAGCTATTATAAGGCTGGACAAAAAGGCTGACAATATGGTTTATAATGATGGCACAAAAAAAGACAATTGATTTTAATAGATGATGAAAGCATTACAACCCATAGATCAACATGTTCCTTTGCATATCTCTAAGCGTTCACTGGGGTATTTCGGGCTGGCAATATTATTTTTTATACTGTCTTTCACCACTCTTTATTTTGTTCACCGTTATTTTTGGGCAGGGCAGCTTAGAATTCCCTCGGGACTGCTTTCAATTCATGTCGTTGGCAGTCTGGTGGTTTTACTGGTTCTGTATTTTCTGATGGACGGCCTGCGGCTGTATTGCGTTATAAGGGCGATGGGGTTCCGCATTGGTTTCACCTATATCATGAAGCTTGTCTTTGTTAATATTTTTGTATCCAATGTCACTCCTCTTGCCACCGGCGGTGGCGTGGTTCAGGTTTATTTCATGAAACAAAAAGGAATGCCCATCGGGGAGGCAACGGCCGCCACGTCAATTCGGACCCTGCTGGCAGCCTTGATGCTTTTTACACTCACACCGATTATTAATTGGGCCATGCCAAGCCTGTTTCATACATTTCTCCACAAGAATCTGCTCTATGGCATCACCGGATTTTCATGTGCATATCTTGCCGTTTTCTGGATCATCCTTTTCCGGATTAAAATGATCAAGCGCTGGATATACAGGGGATTGTACTGGCTCAATTTTATAAAAATATTATCACGGCAGCGGTTCCGATCTGTTTTTTTGAAGGTTTCCCATGAGTTAGACCTGTTTTCAGGCGGTTTTAAACGGTATTTCAGAGGCAGACCGCGCTGGGCAGCCCTGTCTATTTTGTCCACGGCCCTGTTTCTTTTTCTGCTCTTTTCATTTTCCGTCGTTCTTATTAGGGCGTTTGGGTATCAAGTGCCTTTTTTGACCGTTCTGGCTTTTCAGGTAGTGGTGACATTTTTTATGTATTTTGCCCCGACACCAGGGGCAACAGGCGTTGCCGAAGGTGGATATGGACTTTTATTTGCACAGCTTGTACAAAAACAGGATATCCTGCTGCTGACTCTGTCCTGGCGCCTTTTGACCATCTATATCGGGGTGCTGATCGGTATTTTTGTTGTCTACAGGGAGATATTCAGCCGTAAAAAGGGAATCCTGCAATGAGCCGCAAACAAAAATCAAAGTTATATCTGATCATTATTCTGCTGCTCATGGCATCTGTCATTGGTTATAAGGTTTTTCTCCTGGTATATGAGACAGATTATCAGGCAGTCAACGCCGATCATATTGACCGGATCGAAGCAAGTCTCCACGATAAAGCCAAGTTTAAATTTGCTGTTGTAGGCAATATCAGGAATTCCATGCGAATTTTTGAGAGGCGTATTGCGCCCCTGATCCGGGAGAATGGAGCTGACTTTATTATATCAGCGGGAAACGCGGTTTATGATGGGACAGAAGGCAAATACCGGCTCTTGTACCGCGGGCTCAACAAATTGGGTCTCCCCTACGTATTGACCGCAGGCCTTAATGAGGCTGAAGATTTTGGAGCAGAAAAATTCTATCGGCATTTTGGCCCTTATTTTTTTTCCTTTTATCTTAAAAACGCCTGTTTCATTTTCCTTGATTCAACAGGGCAGACTTCCTGGAAATGGCAATTGAAGTGGTTGAGACAGAGATTGATAGAGGCTGGGAAATACCAGTATCGGTTTATATTTTTAGGCAATTCTTTGTTTTTTTTGCCAGGTTTTGATTCGGATTACTCCAAATATGTTCTGGATAAAAAATTGAGTCGAATTTTACAGAATTTATTTTCCCAATATAAGGTGACTGCTGTTTTTTCAGCTAGCTATCCTGTTTACCATGATAGCATGGTGCAGGGCGTTCGCTATGTTATATCAGGTGGCGGCGGTGGGTTACTTCTTGATCAGCAGGAGCATTACCAATTTGTAAAAGTCAATGTAGGTCCGGACCAGGTGGCTTTTGAAAATGTGCCTGCTCCCCAGAGGCTGGGTCTGTTCAGGGAAAAATTTGAAACTCTGAAACTTTTTCTACATTCCTTTTTTTATATGAGTATTTTCAACTCCTTGCTGATTCTGAGCATGATCAGTCTTGTGGCCTTGAAAGTGTATGAGATGATCATCCGCCAGGAGCACTTATATCGCGATTTCAGTGTTGATGAAGAGGCCCTCTCGGAATCACGGCTTCGCGTGGCCATGTTTACCAATAACTACCTTCCGTTTATTGGCGGTGTGCCTCTTTCTATTGACCGGCTTTATCGGCGGCTTGTCCGGCTGGGGTCAACAGTGAAACTTTTTGCCCCGGGCTATCCGCAACAATGGACAGATCCAGGAGACGGCAGTATCTTCCGGTGTCCGACATTTTCTTTTAATCGGTTAAACAATTTTCCTGTTGCCAATATTTTTTCGCGGAAAATTCAAACGGTGTTCAAGGCATTTGACTGTGACCTTGTACATGTTCATCATCCTTTCTGGTTGGGCAAAAAGGGTATGCGACTTGCCAGGAAGGATGATATACCAGTGGTTTTTACTTATCACACCCGGCTGGAGAAATATACGCACTATATCCCGCTTCCGGGGATGGTTTTAAAAAATTTGGCAGTTCATTTTCTCATCAAGCATTTTGCCAACAGATGCGATGCCATTATCACCCCCACATCCTCCACTGAGGAATACCTTCGAAACCTTGGGGTCAGTGCCCTGATCGAGACGATTCCCACCGGTATCAGCATTGAGGATTACAAGCGCTGGTCTGATAGCCAAGTTCAAGAGTTTCGAAGTCAATATGTGGTCCTGGGCGAACGCCTTTTGATCAGCGTTTCACGAATGGCAAAAGAAAAGAACCTTGATTTTTTGATCAACGGGCTTGAGAAAGTAAAGGAAAGGAGTCGAATACCGTTTAAATGTCTGCTGGTGGGCGATGGTCCGGAAAAGGAGCGGCTTGAGCAGAAGGTAGCTGCTCTTGGCATGGAAGACATGATTATTTTCACCGGAAATATGGCCCCGCATGAGGTTATCCGGTGTTACCTGGCCGCCGACATTTTCGTGTTCGCTTCTACCTCGGAGACGCAGGGGATGGTATTACTGGAAGCCATGGCAGGTGGTTGTCCTGTTGTTGCGGTACGCGCCAGCGGGGTTTATGATGTGGTCAAAGATGGCTATAATGGATTTAAGGTCTTAGAAAGTACTGATAGCTGGGCAAAGGCTGTAGTCGCTCTCTTAGAGAATGACCAACTATTATTAATTTTATCTGAAAATTGCAGACCATTTGCTGAAAATTATTCCGTGGAAAAAATGACAGATAAAATTTTGAAATTATACCGGCGCGTGGTCGTCCTTGGTAAATCAAAAAATGATTAAGTCGCTGCCTGGACGTTGGGATTGATTAGAGGTATGAAATGAAAATATTAATTGTTGATGACGAGCAGACATTATTGGATCAGCTCAAGCGTGCTTTTGAAGGTCAGCGCTACATGGTTGAAACTGCACTGGATGGTGAAGCGGCATTGGACAAGCTGTTTGATGCTCCCTTTGATCTGATTATTCTGGATATTATGCTACCAAAACAAGACGGGTTGTCTGTGCTGCAGGAAATCAGGCAGGCGGGCATGACCACACCTGTTCTAATGCTGACGGCTAAGGTCGAAAGCGACGACAAGATCAAGGGGCTCGACCTGGGCGCTGACGACTATCTGGCCAAACCCTTTTCGCTTGATGAGCTTTTGGCACGCATTCGCGCTCTGTTCAGGCGGTCCGGAGGGCAAGCCGATCCGATTTTACATATAAAAGACCTACAGCTCGATACTGTCAGCCGCGAAGTGAAAAAAGGAGGTAACCTTGTAGAATTGACTGCCAGGGAGTTTTCCATACTTGAATTTTTATTATACAACAAGAACAGGGCCGTGTCACGTTTCAACCTGACAGAACACGTTTGGGGAGACGCCTTTGATCCTTTCACCATGTCGAATTTTATGGATGTCCATATCAAAAACCTGCGCCACAAGATCGGGGATTCCGGTCATGGTAAGATCATTCAGACCATTCGGGGTGTAGGGTATATTATCAAGAGTGAAGACAAATGACTGTTCGGAAAAAAATTGCCCTGCTGATTACAGGTGCCGGGTTTTTATCCAGCCTGATATTTTCATGCATCATATTGTGGGAAGTGATTGAACAGCCGTTTCGTATTATCGATTCTGAGTTGGAAGCCGTCTCTCAAAGGACTGTCCCCATTGTTTCAAAAGGTGAAACAAGCTGGAAAAAAGGGGATATAATTCCGGATGAGCCTTTGTTTGTGGGGGATGACCGTTATTGGCTGAAGATTTATGATCAGGCTGCCGGCAAGTTGATTTATCAGTCCCATTTGGCTGAATTAGTAAAAATTAAAGAACCGGCTCCGGGTTCCAGTGCCACTGAGAGTGTGATTATTCCCCGGAATAAAATTGATTTAAGGCAGGATCGGCAAAATGAAGTGACTTTTCGGGTGAAAAGCTTCATCATTTCTTTGGATGGAAAGACATTTTTAGTTTGTGCCGCCTGTCCAATGGAAAAACTCGAAGAAGAGCTATGGGATATCTTTATTGGCGTTGTCAGCGGCCTTGCATTTTCAGTGCTGGTGCTGATGGCAATCAGCTATTTTGTTGCCGGGTATATCCTGAAACCTGTCCAGGTGATGAACGACCAGGTCAGGGATATTACCGAAAAGCATCTTGATCGGCGGATACCGGTGGGCGCTGACCCGGACGAGTTCAACACCCTGGCCCGAACACTCAACCAGGTCTTTGAGCGTCTGCAGCATGCCTTTATACGGCAAAAGCAGTTGCTTGCCGACGCGTCACACGAATTGAAAACACCTTTGACCATGATGCGGCTGGCTCTGGATGAAACACGCTCATCCCAGGATGAAAAATTTTCCAGCCTTCAAACCCAAAACCTTGCATGGCTGACCGAGCAAGTGCTGCGTATGGAAAGACTTGTGAAAAATCTTCTGGATCTGTCATCACTTGAAATTAAAGACGTCATAGCCAAAGACCCTGTAGATGTGGCCAAACTGCTGACATCTTTGATAGAGGATTACCGTTTTTTGACCGACCTGCGCAATATTAAAATATCGGTCAGTCTTCCTTGGCAACTTCTAACAGAGGGAAATGCTGAAAAGCTAAACCGTGCATTTTCAAATATACTGGATAATGCCATCAAGTATAACGTGGAGGAAGGCAGGGTTGAAGTGGTTGGTGAGCAATCTGAGGGTGGTTTAACGATAATGGTGAGTAACACGGGGCCAGGCGTTGCCGAGACTGAGATCGGCAAAGTGTTTGACCAATTTTACCGGGTTGAACAGTCCAGGGCACTTCAGCACGGCGGTGCGGGTTTGGGGCTCGCCATTGTAAAAAGAATCATCGAGCTTCATAATGGGCAGATAAAATTTGAGAGCAAACCAGGGGATTGGACACGGGTAATAGTTTCTTTGCCTCATAGTACGTAAAACGAGGTTTATATGAAAAATATCGGGGAAAGATCAATGTATTAGCCTTCTGGCTTAAATTCTATTCTGTAGTTATAAGATAGATACTGCCAAAACAAAAAAAGAAGAGATTGGCTGCCCAGGCAGCCAACAGGGGAGGCAGAGAATTTCCATATCCAAGAGACATACAGAACCCATGAAAAAACCAGTACATGAATGAAATGATAATTCCTGTAGTTATCGCCCTGGGAATACTCTCTTTTGTAAAAGATTTCATGCCGGTGGCCGCTCCTGTCAAGGCCATAATAACGCAGATAAAAGGGAATGCAATTTTTCCATACAGGTCTACCCTATAGGTTGTTGCGTCATATCCTTCGCTTTTCACTTTATCTACATATTTTCTAAGTTCAAAATAACCCATTTCATCTGATTTTTTTACCATTTGTTCAAAATCTTCAGGGTCTATTTTCAAGGCGATTTTTTTTCTTTCATAATTGGTGACATCATAATCACCTGTCCCGGGGTTATAGGTTTGTTGGATAATATGTTCAAAAATCCATTCTCCATCCTTGTAATAGCCTTTTTGTGCATCAAATCTGGATTCAGGTCGAAAGGTGTTCCCCATGGATACGATTGTAATGCCGGCCGCTGATTTTTTCATTGGATCATAGTAATTAAAGTGGATGAGTTTTTTACCAGATCTAATCCATATATTCTTTCTGCTTTGTGAAATATTTTTTTGATGTCTGATGACGCTATATTCGATATGGTGTGCCTTTACCATGGATATGGGCACGAGAATTTCCCCCATAAGAAACATGGCTGAGGCAAGTACAAAACCAGAAAAAATAGCTGGTTTTACGAGAAAATAAATGCTGATTCCTGATGATTTTAATGCCAAAAGTTCATTGTTCCTGTTCATCGTACCAAAAACAAAAATATTGGATAAAAGAATACTTGCGGGTGCAACCTGTACAAACATGAACGGTGTTTCCAGCAGAACATACCACAATGCACCCAGAAGGGTAATATCAGAGGTTAAAAATTTATTCATCATCGACAGGTACTCAATAAAAACAAACAGGATAAGGATGATGGCCTGGATAATAAAAAACAGTTTTAAAAATTCTTTTAGCCAGTATCTATGCAGGCAGGACATGAATTACACGCTTCTCAAAAGACGCCGCTTAAGGGCGGATGCATGATTAACAACAAATTGAGGCATTCTGACCGGTTTATCTTTTGCGTTTCTTATCAAAAGATAGATTCCAGCGCTTCCAAGTACCATATTGGGCATCCACATGCCTAAAAACGGAGGGTAAGCACCTGTTTCTCCGGCTGACCATCCGGCCGCCAGAAGAAAATAATATAATAGGAAAAAAAGGAGCCCCATGCTGAATCCCGAAGATCGTTTCAGGGAAGTTGACTGGATGCCGAGTGAGAAGGCAAGAAGACCAAGACTAAGACAGGCAAATGGAACAGAAAATTTTTCGTTCAACTCCATCAAGGCTTCATTTAAAGAAGTCTTGTCCTTGATGCCTGTTCGGATACGCCGGATCAGCTCAATAGGATTGATTTCATCAAATTCTTTGGTTATTTTTCCACCCGCCCTGTTCATTGCTGTCAGATCAATGGTGATGTCATAATTCTCGAATTGGATATTGTTCACAGAACCCTGCTCAAAATTTACCTGGTTTATTATTCCATTATACAGCCTCAGGGTATATACCATTTTATTTTTGTTATGGATAAGTTCTCCTGACGGGGCAGCTGAAATACTGACAACCCCCTTTGTCCTCCTATCTTCAATGAGGATGTCTTTTAAGGTATGGGTTTTTATATCTGCATGGGATACATAGATCATCAAGTTATCAATTTGATAATTAAACTGACGCTCCTGCAATGCCATGTCAATACCGGATTGTGCAAACTCAATTTTTTTCAGCCGAATGGACAGATTCGCCCAGGGCAGCGCGAACAGAGTCATCCAAAGGGTTAAAATTGTTCCCATGAGACAGAAAACCAGTACCGGCGGGAGCAGCTTGTAAAGGGATACGCCCGCAGCCTTTAATGCAAGAATTTCATTCTCTCCGGACATTCGCATGATTGTGAGGAGAATGGAGATGGTAACTGACATGGGTATGGTAAATTCTAAAAATCTGGGTAAAGTGAAAACGATCATGATCAATATGGATGAAATTTGAACATTATAGTTCATTACCATATTGGCGATTTCGGGAATCCGGGTCATCAGGAATACAAATGTCAGGAAAAAAAGGCAGTTTAAAAAGGGAAAGACAAGTTCCCGGAAAATATATTTGTTGACTATATTAATTGATTTCACTCCAAACAATACGATTTGCTTTTGCTGTATGATGCAATATCCGGTGCGACATGAACACTATCCTTTATCCTGTTTTTGTGATGAGATACACCCCGAGGCAGATGATAAGAACACCGGTCCACCTGACGTATCCCATGTTTTCATTAAAAAACAGATAGCCTGCAAATGCCGTGACAATATATCCGATACTCAAAAGAGGATATGCAAAGCTTACCTCCACCCGTGAAAGGACCATCAACCAGACAATGACACTGACGGCATAACAGGCAAGACCTGCAATTATAAAGGGGTTTACGCTGACCTTTATCAATATGGGGAGAATATTTTCAACAGAAAAAGAGAAGGTTCCAATTACCCTCATTCCTTGTTTCAGGGCAATCTGGGCCAAGGCATTGAGTAATACTCCAAAAACAATCAAAGGAATATATTTATTCATAGTGCATCCCCAATAGGTTAAAAAATAATAAATGCAAATCCGTCATCACCTGAAGAATCCATATATGCAGATTCCGGCAAGTTGTCCTTAATCCTTGCATAGTCCCACTGGTCAATAATAATTGCAATTTTTTTCTTTCCATTGTTCTTTCGGACCAGCTCGTAAAATTGTTGATAACTGACCAACCGATTTTTGTAACCCTTTTGTTTGAGGCCATAAACCAGTTCCCCTTGGCTCAGCATGAAAACATCATCCCTTTTAAGGAACCAATTGACAGCCCTTAGCGGTGTTGACGGGGAAAAAACAAGGACATCTTTATCAATACGGTCCATATTCCTCTGGATAAGTTCACCAGGGCACTTTCTTAAAAATGTCAGGTCCGGAATAAGAAAGTGGGCGGAAAGATAAAAAAACAATGGCGCTGCCGCAAAGATGAGTATTTTTTTTGTGTGGTCTGCTGTAATCAAACTTGATTTTAAAACAATAATAAAAATTATTAGGGCAGCAAAAAAAAGTGCCTCTTTCCATTGAGCTTCATATGCATAGGGATGGAGTGGCGCAATCATACCGGTCTGCAGTATTAGCAGGCAAACAATCAGAAGCCCCATGAAACCCATTAAAAAAAAGACCCCTTTGTTGAACCAATAGGTTTTTTCTGTATTCAAATATTCAATAATACCTGTTGACAGAAGAATTGCCAGAGCCGGAAAACAAGGAAGAATATAGGTTAAAAGCTTTCCTGAAGAAATGGAAAACAAAAGGAATGGAAAGACAAACCAGCAGATGGCATACCGTAGAAGCGGAGTCTTTATCCCATTGGCCCTGAGACCTGCAATGGATGCAGGAACAAGAAATGTCCAGGGCAGAAGAGCAGCCGGAAGCGTCATAAAAAAGTAGAAAAAGGATGCTTTGTGCTGGGCGTCGTCAGAGAAGAATCGCTTCACATGTTCGTGCCAGAAAAAAAAGTTCCAGAAATCAGGTGCCTTTAAATGGATAAGAACCGCCCATGGCAAAATAACGATTATTGCAACACAGATCGGCATCCATGACATGCTGAAGATTCTTTTATACTCCTTTTCCCATACAAGAAAGGGTACGATAATGGAAATCGGCACGACAAATGCGAGAAATCCTTTTGTTAAAAAGGCAAATCCGCAGAAGATGCCCGCAAGGGTCAAATACCCATAATAGGGGTGCGGACGATCCCGGCAGGACCAGGACAGGAAAAAAAACCCGATGCACGCGGTGAGAAAAAAAGAAAACATCCCGTCAAGGACACTGAACACCCCAAGTCCGTAAACGAGAAAAAAAGTCAGGTAAACGGCTGTTGTTATCACCCCTTTTCGGATGCTGCTTCCAAATCTGAATGCCAGAAAAAATACCATCAACGCAGACACTCCTGCACTGACTGCGGAAAAAAAACGGACTGCAAATGCATTTTCACCAAAAAGCTTTATTCCAAGTCCATTCAGCCAATATCCCATGACCGGCTTTTCAAAATACAGCAACCCATTAAGGCGGGGGACAATCCAGTCCCCTGACATCAGCATTTCTCTGGGTATCTCGGCATAGCGGACTTCATCCGGGGTAACCAGAGGTCTGATGTCAAGAGGAAGAATATACAGGCATAAAAAACATAGGGTGATTAAAAATAAACTTTTTTTCATATAATTTTAGTTCTCATTTTCCATGGATTGAAAAGCTATCTTACCATGACGGCCGTCCATTTTTTTTTCAATGACCCTGCAATTATCTCTAAAAGGAAATTTATCAAGCAGGCTTCCTAATGGGAGGATACAGATCCCCCGGGCTAACGCCTGTTTGATAAAATTTTCAAACAGATCCAGACAACGGATACCCTCTGCTTCTGCATGTATGGTTAATACATTCAGCCGGCCGGGCTGTATCAATGAAAAAAGATATTCATTGTAGTTTGCCTGGCTCAGACCGCAACTGCCGATAATTTCGTCATAGGTCGGCAGGGTTACCGGGATTTGCGGGCAGGTTAAGGTCCTGTTTTTTACCACAGGAAAAAAAATATGAGATCCCCTGGTGTCACTATTATATAAGAATGTAAATTTTTCTTTGACTTCAAGTACAGTATCATTGCAGATCCAGCCTGGGGAAGCAGAACAAGCCGGCTGACGACTCCCGGTTATGGCTTCCAGGCTTTCACATCCTTTGCGCATGCCGTCAAAGATTTGTTTTTGACTCATGTTCAATATATGAGCCTGCCACTGGTAATGGTCCCAGGCATGGAGGCCGATTTCATGGCCGTCTAACGCAACGGAACGGATAATATCAGCACATTTTTTACCGATAACAGGCCCTGGTAAAATAGTCCCTTTTAAAAGGATATCCCATCCATAAAGATTTGGTGCATTGGACCGCAGCATTTTCTTTAAAAATCCCGGGTTCAACAGTTTTTTGATATGCCGGCCCATATTATCCGGGCCGACACAGAAAAAAAAAGAGGCAGCAATTTGATGCGACAAAAGGAGTCTTTGTAAATTGGGGACACCTATTTTTGTACCCCGGTATGTGTCCACATCAATTCGCAGGCCAAGGATTGTTTCAGTCAAGCTTTTCATCTCCCACAGCCTGACGCAGGAAAAAATCCAGGGTCTCTTCTATGGACTGTTCCATTTGAACACAAGGTTCCCAATCCAGAAACTCCTTGGCATTTTTAATTTTTGGCTTTCTGTGCTGAACATCCTCATACCCTTTTCCATAGAAAGACTTGCTTTCGATTTCACATATCCCTGCAAAGGGAGGAAACTTTTGCCGCAGCGGATGTTTTTCAAATTTTTCAACCAGTATCCGGGCAAGTTCTTTTATTGAGGCTTCATTATCCGGGTTGCCGATATTGATGATTTTATGGTTGCAGCAATTGTTTTTGTCTTCAATAATTCGATACAGGCATTCAACACCATCATTGACATCGGTAAAACATCGTTTCTGCGCCCCGCCATCAACAAGCTGGATGGGGGTTCCTTCCACAAGATTCAAAATCAGCTGGGTGATGGCCCGAGAACTTCCGATGCGTGCAGAGGACAGGCTGTCCAGTCTTGGGCCGATCCAGTTAAACGGTCGGAAAATAGTAAATTCCAATCCAGTTGTCTGGCCATAGGCATATATCACCCTGTCCAGAAGCTGTTTACTGCAAGAATATATCCACCGCTGTTTTCTGATAGGTCCTAAAACAAGTTTTGAATTGTCCTCGTCAAAGGTCTCGTCATCGGACATGCCATACACCTCTGAAGTTGACGGAAATAAAATTCGTTTCCCATACTTGGAACAATACCGGACGATGCGAAGGTTTTCTTCAAAATCAAGTTCAAAAACCTTAAGGGGGTTTCTGGTATATTCGGCAGGCGTGGCAATGGCCACAAGGGGAAGAATGATATCACACTTTTTGACATGATACTCGATCCATTCACGGTGAATGGAAATGTCCCCTTCATGGAAATTGAATCCGGGTCTGCCAATGAGTCTTTCAATCTCGTTGGAATGGATGTCCATCCCATGAACTTCATACCGGTTGCTTTTAAGGAGACGTTCACTGAGCGCATTGCCGATAAACCCGTTCACACCGAGTATTAATATGTGTTTTTTTCTTGATGTCTCAATTTTAAGGCTTGCTCTTGGACCGAATTTCATGCCGCGAATCAGTTGCAAATCCTGGGCAAGCTGGCTTCCTGTTAAATGAATTCCTGATTCAATCTGGCCTGAATTCACCTGTATGGCACCTTTGGTACACGCGATGATAAAAGGGGACGAAGACACTATTGTCCCTGGTTCTGCATCAACGCTGTCTTCTGACACTGATACATCCCAGAAAATGATCTTTCGGTTGCCTGCAAAGGAGAAGGCTCCCGGATAGGGTTTGGTGACAGCCCTTACAAGATTTCTTACGGCAGAAGGGGCAACATTCCAGTTGATTTCTCCGTCCTTGGAACCTCTGCCTCCAAAATAGGATGATAAGGATGAGTCCTGAGGTATCCGGGGATGCGTGTTTTCCTGTATCAGGGGTAAAACATTATCCAAAAGTTCTGGTAAGGCTCCGGCAAATTTTTTGTGCAGGGTATAGGCAGTGTCATTATCTGAAATATCAATATCTGCCTGGGCGACAATATCTCCTGCATCAGGTTTTATTGTCATATAATGCAGACTCATGCCGGTTCTGGTTTCCCCGTTTACAAGTACCCAGTTAATGGGACACCGTCCCCGGTAGGCTGGAAGTCTGGAGCCATGCAGATTCAAACACCCATGACGGGGAATGGCCAATATCTCTTCTCCAAGGAGCTTTCTGTAGTAAAATGAAAAAATGATATCCGGTGCAATCCCCTTTATTTTTTCCTTCCACATCGGATGGTTAACATCTTCCGGGGCATATACAGGTATATTTTTTTGGGCGCAAAGACTGGCCACCGATTCAAACCATATATTTTCATCAGGATTGTCAACATGGGTAAAAACCGCAGCAATGTTGAAATTATTTTTCAAAAGGGTTTTAATTCCGATACAGCCTATATCATGATAGGCAAAAACAATTGTTTTCATAATTTTTTTACTCTCTATTTTTTAAATTAAATAATTTAAGATGTCTCAAAATCCGCAACCGGTTTTATTTATTTATTATCGTTAGATCCTAAGTCTTCTGCCATTTATTGATTCTCTTCTTTGCCGATAATATGATGAATATAATAGCGCGGTCTTGCTCTGACATCATTGTAGACACGACCCAGGTATTCCCCCAGAAGTCCCAGGGCAATAAATTGTGCTCCTATCAGTATAAAAAGAACGGCAAACAGGGTAAATACGCCGTTAACAGCCCACACCGCTCCGAATAATAGCCGCATTACCATCAGAAAAACACCGAACCCGACACCGAAGAATGAAATTATTCCGCCGATAATACTTAAAAGCCTTAAAGGAAAGGTCGTCATGCTGGTCAGAAGATCAAACTGGAGTGAGATCAGTTTCAAGAGGCTGTATTTTGAATCGCCGCCATGACGTTCCTCATGCTTTACTTTAATT
>JAQICW010000221.1 GCA_027858355.1 Desulfobacula sp. | reverse complement strand
CCAGCGTTCATTCTGAGCCAGGATCAAACTCTCCAGTTATAATCCTTACTAATTCTTTTTTAGGTCTTTACGACCCGCTCATTTTCTTTCTCACTGACCAATTTTCAAAGATCAAACTTCTGTTTGGAAACATGTTTTTTTCTTTCCCCGACAGAACTCGATAATACTATATGAAGATCTATTTAATGTCAAACACTTTCTTAACAAATTTTAAATAATTTTTCTATTTCAAGACAAGACCAGCAGGAAGCCTTTCACCGAATTGTAAATTTTTTTCTTTTAATGCTATTGGGGTCTTTTCAGTCACTATTTTTATCAATGAGTTGTCTGCCCCTGTATCTGCCAGCCAGCTGGTAATCTCTGGTCTGGCTTCAGGGTCCAGATCCCTGGTTCTGTCACCGGTTTTCCTGGCTATATTTACCACAAGAGCCTGAACAGGATCTTGTTTTTTCCATTTTTGCTTCATCACCCGATGAACCCACCGCGCTACCTCTGCTGGATTGACCACCCTGTCAACAGAACCATATAATAATTCCCGGGCACCAAACCGGGCTAATGTCCAGAACAATCTATTTTGTTTCCTACCGGGTTTAAGCTGGGGTAAAAGGGCCTTGGCCAGGACAACCTTATCTTTGATAAGCAGACGTTCCATATTCCCCATAGCCATCCAGAGCTCAGCCTGCTCCTGGGGTGAAAGGTTGCCCTTGTTTGTTTTTGTCTTTACAAGAAAGGAAGCTGTATCCTGATAAAATTGTCTTTGCTGTCCAGCTTTTAAACCTGCGGCAATCCGTCTTATAAAAATCCACCATTCCAACCTGTTTTGCTGATTTTTTTCAAATTTCAGTCCTGACAGATAAATTTTCCATAATTTTCTTGCCCTCTCTTCATCAAAAGCATCTCCAAACCCGGGGCGCATGCAAAATCCAGTCAAATTCAACCATCTGGATTCATGATCTGCTGATACCATCCTTGACGGATCAATGGCAAGGAGCCTGTCTGCCAAGCGCCGCAAAAAAGATAAGGGCCAGTTAATTTTAGGCTGTTCAACCATGAGCTCTATCTGTTTTACAATTTCCTTTAAATCATCATCCTGGGGTTTGCTGCAAAAGGCCTGATCAAGACGGTCACATACCTTATCAATCAAAGCATCGTCATAGACTTCAGTTTCAGTGGATTCAATACCCTGATCCTGTCCTATATCTCTGAGCTGGAATTGAAGTTTCCACTTATGTTCGCTCACAGATGATTGACAATACATGGACAGGGTTCCCATCTCGGTATATTCAGCTCCCATGGAAATGGGTATTGCCTTTTTTTCTCCATTTTTCCCAAATCGTATAATCGTTTGAATAGGCGCCATGGGTGTCAGGGAATCATCAATGGAAATAACACTGCCAGCCCTGTCTCCAGACCTGAAACTTGAACTATAAACATCAAAACCTACTGGTTGATTTGCCCTGACTTCATACTCCATTTTTGGAAGATTAATAACAGATCCTTCATCCAGACCTCTTTCAACGATACAGACTGCTTTGGGTTCATTGCCGGATTTTAGTGAAACCCCAAGATAATAGCTGCGCGGACTTCCGCTGCCCACCCTGACTCCCACGCCCTGCTTGACAAGGCCGTAATACGAGGCTCCAATCCCCACGGCCAGTTCCGGGCTGTTATTTTCAAGGATCTGGGGCCTTTGCAAATCAGGTATTTTAAACCATCTTTGGATGGATTCTTTTATACGTGACTGCACAAGGGCCGGCTTCAGGGTACCGCCATTAAATAAAATAAAATCAGGTATGGGTGCATCCTTGGAAAGGACATTTTTTACATTTTCCCGGTGTTTTTCCAAAAATAGTAAAATATGCTTCGTCACAGAAGATTCTTTTTCAAATGGAAGGCCAAAATCAGCTATTTCTTTTCCTGTATTGACATCATTTAACTCAGCTGTCTTCTCGTCAGGAAAAAACTGCTCCTGCAAAACCTTTTCCACATCCCCACGAGTCAGGTCCGCCGCAAGGGTTCCTGAAATAAGGGCCCTGCCTTCCCCCTTTAAAGTAATCCTTATGTTCGGTTCCCCATTTTCAAGAATCTTTTCTTTGGCTTCCCGACATCTGTGACACAGGGTCTTCCATTTGTCCGATGTCAGACTGGTCTTTGATCGAAATTTTGATTCAACAATCTTTGCCAGGGCCAGGTCGATATTATCCCCGCCCAAAATCAAATGGTCACCAACGGCAAGCCGCTCAAACCGGGGAGAACCATCTGTGGCCTTTAATGTAATCAAACTAAAATCCGTTGTACCACCACCGACATCACAGACCAGGATCAGGCCATCCTCTTTAATATGTTGCTGCCAGTCCAGTTCATGGAGGATCAGCCAGCTGTAAAAAGCGGCCAAAGGTTCCTCAAGAAGGGTTACCGAAGTACCAAACCCGGCAGACCTGACAGCTTCCATGGTCAAATCCCTTGCTTCTTCATTAAAAGAAGCGGGTACTGTGATCACAACAAATTGGTTTTCCAGAAATTTATCTTCATCTTTAACAAAATGGTTCCAGGCGCTGCGGATATGGGCCAGGTATTCAGCTGTCGCCGTTACCGGAGATACCTTTTCAAAACCCTGGGAGCCCCATGGCAAAATTTTGGCTTCACGATCAACCCTGGGATTACACAACCAGCTTTTGGCCGAAGAAACCAGTCTGGATGGTATTTTGGATCCATGATCCCTGGCAAAGCTGCCTGCAAACAGATCTTCCCTTTTTTTCCAGGGATGTTTCAATACTTCTTTTGAAATATCATATTCACCCGGGATATATAAAAAAGAGGGCAAAACAGGAATTTTAGTAAACTCTCCGTGTCCGGTCAGCTGTGGTATATTAAAAACCTTGATCAGCTTGCTCTTATCCGGTGGGCCCTCTCCTTTTTCCACAGCTTCTTTCAATGCCCAAACATCCACATAGGAAGCAGCAGAATTGGTTGTTCCTAAATCTATACCAATGACATATTGTTTATCCTGAAAATCCAAACTAACTCCTGAATAACCTTAGGTTCTTCTTATGTTGTTATTGTATTTCAACCTCTGCCGGTATCATAATGCCTGAATCCTGGATATCAGAAAGCCTGGGCACTTCTTTTTTCCCGGCCTTCCACCCACGATGTTTTAAAATACCCTCAAAGGGAGGTTCTCCTGCCACATTGCCCACAAGCTTTATGGCATCAATATCAAACCCTGGTTTAATGGTCACAGGATCACCTTCTTCAGCCTCAATTACCGGTTTTGGATCAATGTATTTTTTAATCGCTTTTTTACAATCTTCCTGGATACTCCTTACTGCAGCGCCTATCTGTTCATCCTCATACAGGCTTAAGTCTTCATCAAAAAAGTCAAGCAGCCGGCCTTCCCGTTGAAGAACAGACAAGCTGTGGAGAAACAATCTCCTTTTCCGCTCCTGTTGGATTTTTTGATCCAGAAAGTCCTTCTTTTTAGATCTGCTTTCTTGTCCCTGGATGTTCAATTTATCAAATTGTTTAAAACTTTTTGACATTGAAAATCCTAATACCAGCCATATCGTCAACCCGAACAACAGAAAAATACCCGTAGAGATCGGTATCACCCATAAATAAAAATTATTTAAAACAAGGGTCATCAAGGCAATCCCCTCTGGAATCTTTTCCAGGAGTATCTTTTGTCCTTCATCAGATGAAAAAGCTGACATCAGGGAGTTACCCCCTAAATAGATACCTGTGCTGACACCGGCCGCAACCATTACCATTATCAAGCTAATTACCCAGAAAGACTTTTTCCGATATATCTTTGAAATCTCCAATATAGCCTCTTTAATTTAGTTTAAGCCATTTTTAACAAAAGATTGAAACAAAAATACCATGCTGTTATGACAGCATGGTATTCAATAATAATACAAAATTAGTTTATATCAAGCAAAGGTTTTTTGAATCAGGAATCAGGGATTTCTTCACCAATTCAATAGTTTTATTCATTCTTGACGATAATTCTTTCCTTATTCACATCAAAGACCTTCTGGCCTATGCCTTTCACCTTCATTATGTCTTCCGGCACTTCAAAAGGCTGGGCTTTCCGATATTCAATAATCCGATCTGATATTTTGTCACCTACATGCTTGAGTGTTATAAGCTGTTTTTTTTCTGCAGTGTTTATATTGACCTTGCCCGCAGCAACAACAGTAGGAACAAGATAAAGCATAACCAACAAGCCAACCAAAGATATGGATAATAGTCTTTTAAATTGTTTCATGACATCCTCCTGTTTCAGTGTTTCAAAAATAAAATTTAAATGAAAGCCCTGATCCCCACGCTTCTGTACACCAGGATATGTCGTTGAATTATAGAAATTCCACCATGAAACAAATGAGGCTTGATTCTGAGTCTGATGATAAGTATGTGCTCAATTTCAAAATAGAAGCGTCTTGACAATTGAGTGTAACTCAGGCGATTTAAAAAAGCAATCAGGCAATCCCTGATTTTTCATTTTTTTTGCAATTATTTTTTGCAAGAGGAAGTGAAGGGGTCAAAGTGAAGGGAAAGTGAAGGGGTCAGGCTTTCCTTATTGTCGTTATTTGGTTTTTGATATACACCATTTTTTCATGCATTACCCGATTCTTTGCCAAACGAGCACGTATCGCCTTGACCAGCTTACTCATTGATGGCATATTTCGATTAAAGTATAGTGCAAAATTTGACAGCAAATAATCACAATGATCCATACCGATCAGTGCGGTCATTGCCCTTGCTTCTGCCAAATGCCTTGAACGACTGGCACTTGTCATTTCCAAAGGTGAAACCTGGTAAACATGTGCTACTACATCCACAAGCTGCTTAATTGTAATCTCTGCCGGAACCGTTTCACTGTTTTGTTTGAGTACATCTTTGATAAAATTTTCATTGCCAAGTATTCGCCCTTCCTGACTTCCATGGCGAAGCTGCTCCAGAAGTTCTTCCTCTGTTGCTTGTCCCATAAAATGCAAATAAGCGGCACGTGCTACAGATTTCGTTTTGCCAAATTGACCCAGGCAACGGTCAACTATTAACCAGGAAGGGGATTGAACATGCCCGATATATGCTTCGTGGCTGCTTAAAGGATAATCAATCGGATCTATTACTATATTGGCGCGTACGGGGTTAAGATGAATGTAACGGATCAGTTCTAACAGATAGGCATCTTTATCTACAAGAATTGCCTTGTAACGTCCCTGGAACAGGTGCCCGACCCGGCCATACCGCTTATTGAACCAGTGTGTATAGCGCTGAGAGAGATTTTGCATCAGTTTTGAAAGCGGTTTGTCTTTGACCTGCAATGCCATGTGAACATGATTTTTCATCCAGCAGTACGCGTGCAGTATGAGCGAGTATTGCTCCAGACCCTGAGCCAGTATATCTTCAAAATACCGGCATTCTTCATCATTATGAAAAATAGTCTGCTTTGCGTTACCCCTGAGCATTACATGATAAATTGCCCCAGGGTAATGGATACGAGGTTTTCTTGCCATAATTATTTACATACCACGTATATACCCACAATACAATAACGACAATAAGGAAAGCCTGACCCCCCCCTCTTGACAAAAATTAAGTTCCTATATATATAGTACCATCTGCTAATGCAGGCTAAAAAAATTATGAAACAAAAAAATTCTCTAAGGGTTTAAACCCGGGGGAGACAATAAAACTCATGAGTAAGGTTAATTTTTTTATTGTAGGCGCCCCCAAGTCTGGAACAACAGCGTTATATACATATCTTTCAAACCACCCGGATATTTTTTTCCCAGGCCATAAAGAGCCTAATTTTTTTGCTGAAGACTACCCCAATATCGGTGGCAGGCTTAAAACAAGAATAGAATATGAAAAGCTATTTGCCAACCATGGGCAAAAGCTTGCAGGAGATGCATCGGTCTGCTATCTGGCATCTGACACAGCTCCCCAGGCTATAAAAAACTACAATCCTAAATCAAAAATCATCATTATGCTCAGAAATCCTGTTGATTTGTTTCTTTCTGAGCATTCTCAGTTACTCTATTCATTCTATGAAAATATCGAAGACCCATTTAAAGCATGGCAGATGCAAAACTTTCGTAAAAAAGGTGAACACATACCCGCTTCCTGCAGAGAGCCTCAAACACTGCAATACAGGAAAGTATGTGTTTTAGGTAAAAACTTACAAAAGTATAGAAAAATTTTTGCTAAAAGTGAAATTCTCACCATATTTTTCGAAGATTTTGTTTGCTCGCCTCAAACAGTTTACCAGACCGTTCTGCATTTTCTTGATCTTGACGATGACAGACGAAAAGACTTTCCAAAAGTTAATGAGGCCAAGTATCACAAACATAGCAGGCTGTCTAAATGGCTGATTTCACCACCTGGTATTTTAGGAACAGCCCATGCAGAAATACGCCGGTATGTTGCAACCAGTGATTCAATGTTCATAAAATCTGTTGAAAATATTGCAAGAAAATTAACAACTAGAAACAGTGTTAAAAAAATATCACACCGACTGTCACAAGAAGGGTTTGAAGCCATACTCTCAGAACTACAGGATGATATCGACTTGCTTGCTTCTCTGACCGGACGTGAATTAACTCACTGGAAAACAAATACACCATGAAAAAACAGGCCATGATTCATTATGGTGGCTATGTATTAAGTTCAATAGGTGCATTGTTTGGCGTTTCGTTACTATCACATATTGTAACAGCCGATATCTATGGGACAATAGCCCTTTATATTGCCATTGCCACTCTTTTTCAAACAATAGTAAGAGAAGCCTTGGGCAATGCCCTGATGCGTCATGCTTCTGAAATTCAACAAAATAACCGTATAGTTTTAAACCTGATTAAGAATGCACGAGTACCGATAATCTTCTGCTATATTGCAGTTTGTC
>JAQICW010000489.1 GCA_027858355.1 Desulfobacula sp. | reverse complement strand
GATCTCATGGGCAACCTGGCCGGATACTTCTGAACTTTGGTTAACATTTACATTCACTTCCTGTATGCCTAAAGAAACTTGGCCAATGTTCTCAGCAATTCCGCTTGCCGTTGTTGACTGAAGATCTACAGCGGAAGCCGCTTCATTAACAAAATCATTGATCTGGCTGATAATCTGTGAAATTTCCTGGATCTCAGTAACCCCACCTTTGATTTGGTCCTGGATTTCCTGGATATTTTTAGCAATATCTTCAGTTGCACCGGCTGTCTGGCCGGCAAGTTCCTTGATTTCATTTGCAACAACGGCAAAGCCCTTTCCCGCTTCTCCGGCTCTTGCTGCCTCAATGGTTGCATTTAATGCCAGAAGATTGGTCTGGGAAGAAATACCATTGATGGTCTCCGTGACTTTATTGATTTTTTCAGCAGCCCTGCCAAGCTCGCTAACCCTTTCCGAGGCCCGCTGGGCTTGTTTTACGGCTTTGTTAGTGATTCCTTTGGTGTTATTTGTGTTTTGGGAGACCTTTTCTATGCTTGAACTCATATCATTGGTTCCTGTGGCAACAATCTCCACATTGGTACTTGCCTGTTCCATGGCAGCGGCAATAGAATCCATATTAACACTCATCTCTTCTGCAGCAGAAGCAACTGTATTGACTTTTGAAACTGTTATTTCAGACCCTTCACTCATTTTATCTGAAATTTGATTTAATTCACCTGAAGCTGAACTTAAGGTTTGAACACCTGAGTTTAGGTCTTTAATCATTTGAGCCAGGCCTTTGACCATTTCGTCCATGGAATCAACAGTATCTTTAATGGCATCATTGGCTTTATAGGTGAATGTATATTTAAAGTTACCTTTTGCCACTTCTTTAGCCATTTTTGCCATAGCCCTCATATTTTTCATCAATTGCCTGTTCATGAATCCGATGATTAAGGCACCGATAATTAAGGCTAAAACGCCGCTGATAACAGCGCTAATTATGATCTGGCGGTTTACGCCGGTCATAAGTTCTCCTTTAGATACAGCCACAGTGAAATAAAGGTCCCAGGGCTTAAAATAATTTATATAGGAGTAATAAGTCTTTTTAATATGTCCATAGGTGACAGGCCCGGATTTACCTTTTATAATTTCCTTACCATTCTCAAATTCCTGAACTTTTAAAGAGAGATATTTTTTGTCCGGGTGAATAAGAATTTTGCCTTGTGAATCATTTACAAATGAATAACCAAAACCACCGACATTAACCTTGTTAATAAGACCGACAAGATCTTTGGTTAAAATTTTACTGGTAACAGAGTAGGCACCAGAAATTTTTTCCTCAAAAGCTTCCTTGAACGGCTGGAGGTGCTGCATGGAAACTTCAGTACCGTTTTCTGTAAGCAACATGTAGGGTTTGCCTGTCATCACGGCTTTGAAAACATCTGTGTCGGAAGAATAGTATTCTCCAATGGGCCTTGATTCATCCTTGTTTTTTAAGCTTGTGGAAACTTTGATCATTTTATTGTCATAAATTTGATATATGGCGATATCAGACGTACTGAATTTACCGACCTTATCAACAGTCACATAATTGGCAGTAGCAAACTCAATTCCGAAAATAAGTTTTGGGATGGTTATTTTTTCTTTTTTCTTTGAATTGATATCATAAATGTCCATATCAACAGTTCTAGCCTCAACTACCATGGCTTTCCCAGCGCTTTGACTTTCAGCTATCAGCGCGCCCATATCAGAATCCATTTTTTCTTTTTGCAGGTTGTATTTAAGTTGAATGGTCTTTAGCATGACATCTGATACGTTTTGAATGCTGGTCTGCCCTTTGGAGAGAAAAGAATTTTTGCTCTGGTAAAAATTAACAATTGCAATGATAAGGATGGTAAGAATAATGATCCCAAAGGAACCAATATACAATTTTTTATCAAATCCGATACTTGCCATATTTTACTCCTTGTTTAAACCTGTGTTTGGTTTATCTATCACCTTATTTTAACTTTGTAGCCATTGTTTACCCGTACCCCTATTTATTGTCAAGCACTTCACGTAACTTTTGGGGAAAATCCTTCATCCCAATCGGTTTTAATAAAAAGCCCTTAATACCTAGGGATAATGCTTTTTCTTCGGACATGATTTCACTGAACCCTGAACAAAGGAGTATGGGAATGTCAGGACGTATTTGGGTCAATTCAACGGCAAATTTATCTCCAGAAATATTGGGCATTGCCATATAAAATAAGAAAAAAAGAAATGACCTTACATAAATGTCCGATCAGATTAGATAACCCCTTAAACGCTTACATAAAAAGTAAACGCCAATTCTCCCAGGATTGTCATAACAATTGAGGCGACAAAAAATTTATAAACTATTGGATCTAACAGATTCTTTTTTTGGAATAACAAGGAAAAAGCAGCCGCTAAAATTATGCAGATTATGTATTAACTGCTTTTTTAAAATAGGGTAAGTCCAACACCGTCCACATAGCAATCCGGGGAAACCCCCAGAAGAATATTAATAGAAAGTCTCCCTTTAATGATTCAACAGACTTTTTATAATTAATTTTACGTTTTTTCCATCTGTTAATTTTTTCAAAAGCGGTTTCAGCAGTATTCGTCAATTTTTTAATGTTAACAGGTTTTTTAAAATAATCATCAAACCCGGCTTCCCTGCAGTCTGTAAGCTCAAAAAGAGATGCATATCCTGTTACAGCAAAGATCATGGCCATGGGCATATCCTTTCGAATAGCCTTGCACAATTCAATGCCGTCCATTCCCGGCATATTAAGATCTAAAAACATGACCTGAATTTTGTCCTGTTTAAGAAGTTCCAACGCTTCTTCACCGCTTTGGGCAGACCTTACCCCATAACCTGCCCGGGAAAAAGCATGGGTCATTAAACTTATGATGGCTATTTCATCATCAACAATTAAAATTTTATTCTGGTCCATTTTATTTCCTTTCTAAGGTTTCATACTTTTATATGAAAGTAGTGAGTTATGAGTTATGAGTTATGGGAACAAACTTGACAATTTAGCTTCCCTCAATACCCAATACTCACCACTCATTACTTTCATCCTTTGTTGTGCCTGCCAGGGCATGGGGGTTATTGAGTTCTTTTTGTGATGCTTCATCAATATCAACAATACTTCTTTTAAGATATTTTTTTGTTTTGTATTTTGTAATGCTCATTAATTTTTTTGTGATTTTGCCTAACCGATAAACCTGATCGTTAATTTTTTTAATAGCATCATATCTTGGATGATCGCAAGGTACATCCATTAATAAGATTTCAGAATATCCTGATATAACCATTAATGGCTGGTTAATTTCATGGCAGACAGCCCCGGCCATTTCAAGGACACCCTGAAATTTTTCTTTTTCAGCCAAAGCACTCTGTAATTCAACCATTCGCTGCCCCACATTAATACGTGCTCTCAACTCATCTCTATCATAGGGCTTAACAATATAATCATCTGCCCCGGAATCAAGCCCCTTTGCAATATCTTTCTTGTTTCCTTTCCCGGTTAAAAGAATAATATAGGGGGGAGTTGTGGTTTCCTTTTGCCGGATGATCCGACAAACCTCTAATCCATCCTTGTCCGGCATTATCCAATCCACCAGGACCAGTTTTGGTGGATCTTTATCCAGCAATATTTTAATGGCATCATTTCCGTTGGAAACCGATATAATATCATAACCATATTTGATCAGTACTGCCTCCAATATACGCCGGGACGTTAAATCATCTTCAGCTATTAAAATTTTCATGGGATAATCCTTGATTTATTGTAAGGGTTCAGGGCAAACCAATATTTTTCTAATCCTATAAATTGTTTTTCCAGGATTGGCATAAGGGAAATGGATTTTTTTAAATTCCCATCCCTTGTGGATATTTCTATTTGAAGGGCAATTTCCTGCAAACCAATGGCTCCAACATTAGCACAAGAACCATTTAAGGTATGAGCTTCCATATTGGCTGACAAAATATCACCCTTTTCCAGGTCCTTGTGTATTTTTTCTATTTTTTTTGGGAATTCATCCATGAATTCAAAAAAAATATCCCTGGCAAGCTCTTCATCATTCATGACCCTGTCCAGGAAACCTGCCCAGTCCAGAACCGGGTCCAGGGATTGTTCTATTTCAGGAAAAGGCAATTTGCTTTGGGGAAAGACACTATCCTCTGGCAAATATTTTTTAAGAATATCAGCCAGCAGCTGTGGTTTAAACGGTTTGGCCATATAGTCATCCATACCGGCTTTAAGGCATTTATCCCTGTCCTCTTTTGTGGCATTGACAGTCAGTGCAATAATAGGAACCTTGTGATTTATTACCCTGGATTTTGGATTCCGAATCTCTCTTGTTGCCTGGAAACCGTCCATTTGGGGCATTTGGCAATCCATGAGAACAATATCATATTGTGCCTTTTCCAACGCCTTGACGGCCTGTTCTCCATTATAAACTGAATCTGCGATGTAACCTAGTCTGCCCAGGGTGGCCAAGGCAACCTTCTGGTTTATTTTATTGTCCTCGGCCAGAAGAATTTTAAATTTCAAATTCTGATTTTCCAATAATGTGTACTGGGTGACTATTTTGGTATCTTTTACAATGCCTGTATAATTTGTACAGGAAATCGTGGCAAGGCACTCGTAAAGGAGTGACTGCTTTACAGGTTTGCCCAGGTAGGCGCTGAAACCGATTTCTTTAAATCGTTTTGAATCCCCTTTTTTACCCATTGATGTCATCATGACAAGCAGGGTATTTTTCAAGTCTGGATCTTGCTTGATTTTTTCCCCAAGGCAGGCACCATCCATTTTTGGCATGTGCATGTCAATGATTGCAATATCAAAAGGATCTGTATCCAAAACAGCCTGGCTGAGTTTTTCCAAAGCCTGGCTACCTCCTGAAACTGCGTCATGCCTGCACCCCCATATTTTTAATAATTCCTTTAAAACACGGCAATTTGTTTTATTATCATCAACAATTAATATCCGTTTGCCTTTAATCTCTTCAGGCAGAATAAATATTGCTTCTTTGATTCTATCCTGTTTTCCAAAAACAGCTGTGAACCAGAATTCAGACCCATCTCCTTCCTTGCTTTTAACCTTGATTGCATCACCCCCCATAAGCTGGGAGAGCTGTTTTGAAATCGCTAATCCCAGGCCGGTGCCGCCATATTCCCGGGTTGTTGAACTGTCTGCCTGGGAAAAGGATGAAAATAAATTTTGAATGGCCTCCTCGGGAATACCAATGCCTGTATCTTTAACCCTGAAACTGATCTTGACATCAGAAGAATCCTCATTCTCCAGGGCAATATCAAGGATTACTTCCCCTTGCTGGGTAAATTTTATTGCATTGCCCACAAGGTTTAACAATATCTGGCGCAGCCTCCCGGGATCTCCATTAAGGAGGAGGGGAACATCATGGTGAATCCTGGAAACATATTCCAGACCCTTTTCATGGGCGTTAACAGCAATAAGGTCGTTTAATGCATCAATGGTTACTCTTAAATCAAAATCAATCTGTTCAAGTTCAATTTTATTGGCTTCTATCTTGGAATAATCCAGAATATCATTGATGATATTTAAAAGTGAGTCAGAAGAATTTTGAATAATCCCGGCAAATTCCCGCTGTTCCGGATCCAATGTTGTGTCCAATAAAAGATTTGTCATTCCAATCAGGCCGTTCATGGGTGTTCGGATTTCATGACTCATGTTGGCCAGAAACTCACTTTTGGTGATACTGGCCATTTCAGGTTCCATGGCAAGCTGATTAGCTCGCTCAATCGCTGTTTCAAGGTTTACATTGGTTTTTTCAATATCCAGGTTGGCAAATTGCAGTTTTTTGTAGTTGTCTAGAATGGCAGCCTGGATTTTACCGATATAATTGATGAAAAATAATGATAACAAAATAGATATGAGAATACTGATACTAAAAATTCCAACCCATAACTTTATTGTTCTTGCATGCTGCATTGTGACATCCAGCAGGACGATAATATCTCCCACATCCTTATTGGAAACATCTATCAAAGGGATAAAACCAAAATAATATTTATTATTATTATTATTATTA
>JAQICW010000431.1 GCA_027858355.1 Desulfobacula sp. | reverse complement strand
AATAGTTTTGACGGTTTTGATGCAAGAGGAGGGAATGCAAATAGTTAAGATCCTATAGAAGGTTACACCGGTGTAATTCCAGAACCCGCAACATTTTTCCTTTTTGGAATAGGTCTGCTTGGTCTTGCAGGTATTAGCCGTAAAAAACAAAATGTTTAATCTTTAAAATTTAGTTTTAACGCTATTTTTAATATGTTAGTATGGGTGAGTAGAAATACTCACCCATCTTTTTTTAAGGGGATAGAATGATAAATCAAAAAACTAAATCTGTTTTCAGCCTAATCATTACACTCTTATTATTACTTCTAATACACAATTCATCTATCCTGCCTTTTTTATTGTTACCTTTCTGGCTTTTAATTTACAGGCCATTTAAAAGACCAGAATTAATCATGTTTGTCATTGCTTCAATTTTTATAATCGGGCAGAATTATTCTGTATTAAAATCCGGAGGGTTTACTTTTGCGCAGCAGGATTTTTTTTTGATGCCCTATTATGAACCTTTTATGTGGGGCTTTTATTATCTGAATATGAAAAGATTTATTTCAGAAGATACTGGTAAAAATAGACCGGTTCTTAGATTCAAATCGTTTCTGGGATTAGCGGCTACCGGAATATGTTTTTCCTTTTTTTCTCAATCCTCCGATTCACTTCTTATTTCGACAATAATATCAACCTGTATTCTGCTACTATTCTTCCATAAGGCTTATGACATCTATTATGGATTATATGCTCTTTGTCTTGGTTTTATAATTGAACTATTCGGAATTTCAACTGATCTTTGGTCATATCCCGACCCTGATTTTCTGGGTATGCCTTTCTGGTTTGCCACCATGTGGATTAGCGTTGGTATCCTTGGGAGAAGATTGTTAATCCCCTTATCTGAATTGATAGACAATAAGCTATCTTAATGAATATCTGCCCGGAGATATGATCCCTTCCGGGTCAAGAGAATTTTTTATTTTTTCAGTAACCTGCCAGAAAACATCATCTTCAGTGACGATATCGTCCATGGATTGCACCCCGAATCGGTAAGGGATATATCCGTATTCCATACAGGCCTTAAGCGCTTTTTTATGACAATCCTCTGCCCGCTGTGTCTCTTTTGAATCATCTCTGTCATACAGGATCGGTAATGTGCAATCAAAGGCACGGCTTGTAACGGCGGTAAAGGTGATGCAGGGTTCAAAACCATATTCGTTAAGAATAGAGGTGACAATACCAATAAAATGTTCTGCATCATTCTTTGTCAGGGGCACAAGAGGCGCCAACCAGATGATCCCGCAATTATCACAGGCAGGATTAATATCTTTTACAGGAATATCTTTTTTTGATCTCCAATAGGGTGTTGGAAGGGAGACTTCACCGGGCTTCCCTTTCATCAACGCCATGGCAGGCCTCAGGACCTTAATCAGTTCTTTGATATCCATGCCGACAATTCGCCCCAGAGGTGCCATAAGCCATTGAAATTTTTCCACCAGGTTCAATAATTGTTCTGATACAAAATTGATCCTTTTGGTTTTACCCCGCAACACCCGTTTAATCACTTTTTTAGATGCCGACACTTCTTCCCTGGTTCCATAAAGGGCAACAACCCCATTCCATTCACACACATCCAGTTCATTTGCTATCTGCCGGCTGATTGTATCATCCAAAGGTGTTGCCTGGTTCATCTTTTCCCAGGGATACTGCATCATTAAGGTAAGAATTCTGTTTCTGTGCATTAAGTTGATGGAGCCTTTTACGACTTGATTCAAAAGCAGCCATCTTGTCGCCTTTATAAACTCGCCCAGGGCATCTTCATGATCACTTGCAAAAAAACAGACCTCAAAGTGCTCAGGTTCAGGCATCAGCCAGACGCCTATATTTGTTACGATTCCAAAATTTGACTGGGTAAAAAGACCATCAAGGTAGGGTCCGGTACCATACTTGAAAAGCCTTGTCACTTTTGAGCCTTTAAAATGACCAAAACCGGTTCTCAGAATTTTGCCATCGGCAAGAACAATTTCCATGCCACAAGCCGCATTAAAATGGTCTCCATAGGGGGTGATGCCATACCCCCGCTCCAGGGTGTTCCCGAGAATGCTGCAGCTTGGACCCGAACCTGTAGGGTCCATAATTAATCCGGTTTTATTTTTTTTCAGATGTTCATATAACTGCTCCTGGGTAACTCCGGGCTCAATTACAGCATAGGCAAGCTCTGTATTGACCTCAATAATCCGATTCATTCGGCTAAGATCAAGAATCACATTATGATCTTGTACAGGGTTTGCAGACCCATAGCCCCAGTTGTTTCCCGTGCTGATTGGATAAAGAGGAATATGATTCCGGTTGGCAATTTTAACGATTTCACAAATTTCATCTGTATTTCCTGGCTTTAGAGCGGCAGCTATCTCTCTTTTTACAGGTATATTTGCATAATGATATTTTTTGAGATCTTCAAATTCTGTTAATATATGTTCACTACCTATCACATTTTTAAATAAATCTGTTTTCACACTCATACGTTTGTCTCCTTGGAGTTTTGATATGTATTCTACAATATAGATAAAGTCCAAGCCACGTCAAACAAATTACTTTTTCAACAACAAAACAGCAGGGAGCAATACCAGATCTCCCACAATTGCTGTCAGCATAATTATTGTGGTTAATATTCCAAATTGAATTGTTGGAACAAAGCTGCTTAAGGCAAGAACAGAAAATCCTGCTGACAGAATAAGTGTAGTTGTAATGATTGCTCTTCCCTTTCTAACAATGGCAGCTTCAATAGACAGTTCTTTTGACTTTTTTTCTTTTCTTTGTAATCTGTATTCTGAAATAAAATGAATTGTATCATCAACGACAATGCCTAGTGCAACAGCTGAAATAAGAGCTGTTGCCGTATTTAAAGGAATCTTGAAAGCACCCATTATTCCAAAATTGATCAAAAGTGGGAACAAGTTGGGAATAAAACTGATTATTCCCAGATAAAAAGATCTAAAAACTATAAACATACAAATACCAATGATAGACGAAGCAAGTACGAGGCTGACAACTTGACCCTTAACAAGGGAATTAATTATGTTAACTTCTTGAAGAGCTTTTCCGGGAACCTTTATTTCCATGTCACTTTCCAATGGATATTTATCAATATAGGTTTTTATTGTGTTGAGAAGTGATAATTTTTCTGATGTGCTGTGGGTTGATAGTCGTGCTGAAATTCTGGCCCGATTGTACGAATCATTTACAAAATCATCAATATCCTTTGAATCATATAAAAGCAAATATTGCCATATAAGCGGTCTTGCGTCGGGAATTTTATAATATTCATGGTTTTCATTATGAAAAGATTCATTCATATCTTTAATAAAATCTGCCAAAGAG
>JAQICW010000421.1 GCA_027858355.1 Desulfobacula sp. | reverse complement strand
AATGCTTCATTCAGGATCAATGCTTTATGTTGCAATGCATTCTTTTCCATATTGTAGATACTTTTTGCAGATCCACTATCCAATAAGTGATAACAATTTTTTGAATATAGTTCTAAAATGGTCATGAGAGATGCTGTTTTTCCGGCACCCGGTTTCCCTGTATTTTTTGCAGCTAAAACATTTGATCCTTTAATACCCATAGGATTTAATCTGCTGTCCATGGTCATGCTTATTACGCCAATATTGAGTCGTTCATTTATAAATCCAAGAGAATTGACCCTATCAATGCGGTGTTTAAATACCTTTGGATCTGATGCCAACTGTTCTGCTCGTTCAATGTTCTCAGGGTCAATTTCGTTTTCTTCATTGTCAGGCAAATTATCATCACCTAACACGATTGCTGCAGTTGCCATCTCTTGTTTAAAAGCTTTTAGGGCTTCTTTAATCGTCTGCTTCGATACTGACAATTTCTTTTGAAGGTCAACTGTGTAATAATCTTGCAATCCCGCATCCATCTCAATTATCAAAGGGAGTATATCAATTTTTAAAATTGGATTTGCATCTGGAAAATTATCTGGTAATTCAGAAATTATTTCATCCAGGGTCTTTGTGTTTTCCGCAGGATGCTGCGCTTTTTCTAACTCTTGATTTGTTATCTCAGGCGCCTGAGACTGTTCAATATTATCCAGTATCACATCTTCTATTTCATCTATATTGTTATTCATCGCTTTTTCTCCTATTGATTCCTTTTTAAAATGAAATGGCGCCGTAGATCCTGAAACCCACAGCGCCATTACATTAATTTAAATTTTATTATTTTGATCTATACGCACATCAAAAAATCCTGGCCAGGGACTTTGATTTTGGGCATATGATTCCAAGTTTCGCCTTTCAGCAGACAGCCGTTTTTCTTACCATTAACATAGCTCCATTGCTTAAAGAAAAAAGGCACGCCTGCGGCAATACACTGATCTCTAATATCAAGCACCCATTCTTCCCTCATGGGACGTGCACCAGGGCCCGATTCTCCTCCGACTATAACCCAATTGATATCTGACAAATCCATATCCGGTAAGGGTCCTAAAAGCGGTTCAATTGAAATAAACTTAATTACGGCACCGGTTGCTCTCAGGTGATCGATTCGATATAAATAATCTGCAGTTTCAACACTGACGCCCATCCATATATTATCCATCCAGCTAAGCTCATTTCTCATTGAATAAAGCCGCTCTGACCTTTTCGTTAAAATATAAAATTGATGCTGGGCCGCTAAACTCATAGTCCAGAAAACACGCATAATAAAGGAATCAGCTACATCCTTATGAAAAAGGTCACTCATTGAATTTACAAAAACTCTTTTGTTTTTTTTCCATTTCAGCGGCTCTCGCAATAATGACGAATGACATGTAGTTTTAAATCCACTTTTATATTTTGGGTTGCCCTGTTCTTGCAGATCCAGAGCAATTCTATTCGCATAGCAGTGTTTACATCCGGTACTTATTTTCGTGCAGCCTGAAACCGGGTTCCAGGAATTTTTCGACCAATCTATTATGTTTGTATTCATCGTTGTTCTCCCTATCTGTTATTCCAAATTCTGGCCACGTTCATAATCACTTTACAGTCACATGAACCGCCATGTTGTTTGAAGAAAATTATGGTTTCTTTGACGTCAATGTTCTTCATCGATTCGAGAATCTTTGTTGTAAGTGATAGATCACCATTACATTGATTTTTTAGTTTTCCGTCAGCATAAATTGTAACGGCGTCATCTAATTTTTTCCTGAACGTTGGCCAAAGTCTATGCGATGGCGTCAGGACTTCTTTGGTATTATTTTCCATTATTGATCTCCTGTAAAAATAGAAAACCAGCCCGGAGTGTTATGTCCAAGCTGGTTTTTTTAAATTGTAAATGGTTATGCAGAAATTTCTTTCATTTTAAGTCCAGAGAAATAACGATTTATAAATAACTCAAATCGCGTTTCATAAACTCTCAACTGCTCAACAGCTTTATATTTTTCTTTGGCAGTAGCCTCAAAAAATTCTGATATGGGGCGCTTATCAACTTCAATAACCAGACAAAATTTATCCGTCCCATGAATATCCATAAATCGATCATGAATTTTACATCCATCAGAAATTTCTTCTGACCAATAACTTTTGTTGAAAGAAATATCGGATAAAATATCCTCTCCTTTTTCGCTGTAGCTATATGTAATAATGGATATGCCTTCATCATTCCAGGAACTAAAAGTCCTTAGACAATGCAATTGATATGTCATATGACATGATGTCCAATCATCCGGATTTGAATCTATCGGTTCATCATGGGCACCTATGAAATCAAAATAATATATCCCTATTTCACTTTCCTGAAGATCCCTTTTGGATGGAAGTTTTCTATAGCATGTTTTCCTTTTGCTTTCAGGGCCTGAAATTACTTCATATTGATATTGAACAGATGCATCATCATTTTCCACCTCGACAATCTCAGCAAAATAAGTAACCTGATGGCAATCATTGAGCATATCCGTAAAACTTTCAGCCATATTTTTATTATTCATCAATCCATGACCCACTCCATTATAATCATGGAACAGGACTATCCTTAAATCTATATCTGAACCATGATCGTACGTAATTTCAAGCATTTGTTTAAAGGTTGGCTGGCCAAACATCCCATAAACAAGAATTTTCTTATTGTTGCCTGTTTTTGAATCAACGGCTGTAATAATAGAAAAATGTTTTTCCTATGATACTTGTGCCATTTTCATCCCAATATTTTTAAATTCAGATAAGCCTATACCCTTTAATAATTCTTCATAGTCAGCAAATCCCAAAAGTATGCTCGTAAAACTAAAATTTATTTTTTCTAACGATTTTTTTTTCATCTCTAATTCTCCAATTTTATAAAGTATTTTTCAAATTTTTCTTCTTTGCTTAACTGTACGGTTGTAAATTCCCTTTTTTTAATTTCCATGGCTCATAGCATCCACCCCCCCCTTATATTTATTTCCTATTAATCTATACCGACCAAAGGTGAGTCACCGACTGCCAGAGGTCTTGCATAGCTGATTTAATAATATGTTAAGAAAAGAGGGAAAAAGGACAAAAGGTCATGGTTTAAACCTTGAAAATCCTTGAATATAAACGATCTCGTTGCACCCCATAAATGGATATCGCTTCTACGGGCACCTCTGAATTTGTAACCATTAAAGGGTTTATAAGATATCCATAGGCATAGAAACCTCATCCGCTAATAAATACTTTTCAGCGGCACCCCTCAAATACTCGGCCATTGAAATATTCCGCTCATCTGTTATCTCTTTGATTTTTTCATATATGTCCTGGGTCAAATAAATTGTGACCGGTGCTGTAAAAACTGCTTTTCTCATGATTTTGCCTCCCCCTGAAGAATGATAATTTTGATACAAAGTCCTTTAAGGTTTGTTCACATTAATCTCAAGGAACAGGCCTGTACTCTACGTTTGGATAGGATTGGAACTGGGATCTGAACTATGTTTATGGAGATATGGCTTAATTGCTGGCACAAAGTCCGGAGGTATAAAGGTGTATAAAGGGGGTATAAACCTCGGACCTTTATACCCAAACACCCCATAAAGGATTGTAATTATTCTAATTTTTGTTTGAATGGCAACAGGTATAAAGGTATAAACCTAAATATTGAAATAGGCCTTGATACCCGGGCAGAAGGATTCAATGAAAAAGATTATTTTTTAAGATCCGGCCTATTTTTACAAT
>JAQICW010000412.1 GCA_027858355.1 Desulfobacula sp. | reverse complement strand
GCCCGAATATGGACCAGTCAGTGCCAAAATAATCCATTCTGGATTTTTCAAAAAATGGAATAAAAACCCCTTCCAGGATGAATTTATCAAAAAACAGATTCAGGTCAGCCATCCAGATCGGGATTTTTCTTTCTTCATATTCAGGGATAATAAATTCCCTCATATCCTGGGGGTTCAAAGTATCAACCGGGCTGATCTGGTCTGCTTTGCCCCATCGAATGATCTGCCTGCCAATGGAAAAGCCATAATTTTCCCCATTATATTGCCATTTTGCTTCATGGAGATCCAGGTCAAACTCATCTGTTTCATTCTCTTTACCAAAATAGAGATAGTCTGACAGGGCTGATAAGGTCAGCAGGTTTTTATACCTGGTTTCCACCTTTATCCGGTTTCTGATGGTGGTATTGTTTTCAAGACTATTATTTTTCTTGGCTTGAAGGGTTGTTCTTACATGCAAAATACCTGATATGGAAAAATCTGATTTTTTTTCCTGTTTATCTGTTTTGTTAAAAATATCATTGGGCATGGCATCATCAAACAATACAAGAGATCCCTCAGGTTCTTTGACTGTGATTTTTTCAAAAGATTTTTCAGGGGGTATTGCATTTGTTTCTATTGGATCAAAAAGTATTGGTGAGGGGGGCGAATTCTTTTTTCTTTCTTTTTTAAGCGAAGATACCATAATTTTTACAGCTGGTTTTCCATCGACCATTTCTTTTTTGATCTTAAAATCGTATTGGATATCCTTGTTGATATCAAGGACAATTCTAGCGGTATTTTTTTTGTTCTGTCCTACACGGATTCTCTTAATAGCTTCGCCTCTAGTTTCTTTTTTGATGTTTATCTGGGGTACAAAGGCATCTTTGATATCCACGATTATCCGTTCCGGGTTGTGAAGGACAAAAAATTTTATTTTTGGAAGTTTTTCCAGGAAAACAATGGCTGTTTCCAGGGTTGGCTTTTTGTAAAATGTTATGTTTTTGACACTATTGGAGGGAAGGGCGGAAGAATTTGCCGGCATCACAAGGAATGCTGAAATGATAGTAAATAAGAGGGTTATGAATGATTTGCAGGGTTGTGCCAATGTCATTACCTGTTCCTTTGCTGGTGTTGATTACCAAGGAAAGCAATAATGATACCGTGCTAATAATTTTCAAGTCCTTTTCTGGATATCAGATCTTTGTCAATATCTGTATTATATTTGATGTTTTCAAGTTGAATATAGGTTTATGTCCTTTTCCAGAGTCTTCCATGCTTATGGTTGACTCGGTCCATATGCCCTGGACCTGTTCCAGTTTTAACACCTTGTAGGTTTTGATGTGATTCCCTTTTTTGTCAAAATATTTGACAAGCAAGGGCACAAGGGATTGTTTCGTAACCAGGCTCTGGGTCAGGCTGTACTGGGACTCTGTTGTTTTTTTGGGACGGATTTCCAGTTCATAACATTCCAGAGTGCCGACGCTTTTGGAGCCAATGATTTTATAGGTATAATCGTCCACAGGGTGACGTTCCATGTCTTCATAGGTAAAATCACTGTTCACAAACCTGTGGGACTTCTGGGAGCTGACAATCCTTCTTGTTCTTCGCAGGGCCGGAAGGTAGAGGAATTGCTCTGTTTCCAGCCCGGGTTTTTCAATGGTCAGAAAACCTGTGCCGTCAATGTCGGCAGGGGAGGTAAACCTTATGATCTGGCTTTCAAGATCGTTTTCCAGGATTCGCTGGTTGACAAATTGCCTTGTCCTTTTGTTGCCGCTTTTATTGACAAGGACCATTTGTGCTGTTGAAATGGAGTTGTTTCCCCTGTCCCTGTCAAATACTTTCTGGGCAAGCTCTTTTCCTGTCATATCGTTCGCATTTGCATAAAAACAAGAGATGAGCAATACAATAATGACATATCCGAATGATTTAAAGATTTTCATCATCATCATCCTTTATCTAATTCGGTAAGAAGGGTTTTGGCATTTTCAGCCCCGGGAAATTCTTTGTTAATCTCCAGGGCCCTTAAAAGTTCTTTTCTGGCAAGGTCAATACTTCCTTTTTTATTGTAGGCAAGCCCGAGATGGTAATGAACAATTGGATTATCGGGAAGTTTTTTCAGGGCATCAATAAATTCATTCACGGCATTGCCGTAAAGTTCTTTTTTATAGTAGACTAGCCCCAGGGTATCCATTATCCCGGGATCTTCAGGAAAATGTTCCTTTGCCATTCTGGCATATTTTAAAGCCTCATCATATTTATCAGTTCTTTCTGCCAAGTGGTAGGCAAGGTTGTTGGCTGCTGCGGCAAATGTTGGATTGATTTCAAGTGCTTTTCTATAATGATCTTCTGCCCTGGCATAATCTTTTTCCACTTCATATATGGTACCCAGCATCATATGGGGAGGGGCAAGTTTCGGGTTCTTGTCAAGGATTATTGTGTACTGGTCTTTTGCATTGTTCAGCTCTTTTTGTGCAAGAAAGAGTTTGGCAAGGGAATTATAGGGTATCAAATATTCAGGATCTGTTTCAATGGCTTGATTATAAGATGTTTTAGCCTCATCCAGTTTTTTTTCAGCCAGAAAAACTGTGGCCTGGACAGTATGCACAATAGCTTGGATACGTTTATGGTCTTTGGCAATTTCCAGCTGCTGCAGGCAGAGGTCATGGGCTTTTGTAATCTTTTTTTGGGCAAGGCTGATTCTCACCCTTAATGTAAATACATCAATGAGCTGGTTATTAAGGGAATAGGCTTTTTCAAGCAATGCTTCGGCTTTTTCGTATTGTTTCAGGCCTGATTTAAGATAGGCCAGGCGATAATAACCTCCAGGATTGTCCGGGCTTATTTCTATGATTTTTTCATAGTCTTGTTCAGCTTCTTTAAATTTTCCAAGGCCCATATGGGAACTGGCTCTTATCATCAGGGCTCTTTCTGTGGAGGCATTTAATTTTAATACTTCAGAAGCCTGGTTTGATGCAAGGTCAAAGGATCGCTGATGAAGATAGATATCTGCAAGAAGAAGGCGGGCTTTCAAATACCCGGGGTTCAGTTCTACAGCCTTGGATACGGATGCGGCTGCCTGGTCAGTATTACCAAGTCCTAACTGGCAAAGACCTTTGAAATAATACACCCTGGGGGCATTGGATTCTTCGTTTTCAAGGTCGGCCAGTAAACGGATAGCTTTTTCAAATTCTTTCTTAAAAATATGAATTTCACTCTGGAGCATTTTTGCAGGCAAAAAGCTGGGTCTTTGTTCAAGTATTTCAGATATAAGTTTTTGAGCTTCATCCACATTTTTGTTTTTATACTGGAACCTTGCAAGGGTCTGTTTGGCAGTTATGTCTTCAGGATCAATGCTGACAGCTTTTTCATATATTTCCAGGGCTTTTTCTTTCTTGCCAATAACATCGTAAAACCCTGCAAGGATTAAATAGGGTTTAACCGTATCCGGTGCTGTTTCCACAGCTTTTTTATAAGCCTCTTCAGCAAGGACGGGTTTTCGTATCTTTAAATAAAAATTTCCAAGAACTATCTGGTGGTCTGGATTGTCAGGATTTTCTTGTGCTGAAAGTTTAAGCTGTTCTTCAGCTTTTAAAAGATCTTTCTGGCTGATATAAAAACTGAAAAGGGCCAACCTTGGCTGTGTGGCATTGGGGGCTGCAGCCACAGCTTTCAGCAAAAGTGCTTCTGCCTGGTCAAATTCTTTTTTAAAGCTTTTAAGCCTGGCCAGTCCCTGGAGGGATGGGATATGGTCCTCTTTAATTTCCAGGATTTTTTCAAAGATGCCGGCAGAAGTTTCAAACTTCTTTTGAGCGGTCAGAACCTGGGCTTTTAAATAAAGGGCCTCAATATTGTTTTTATCCAGTTCAAGGATTTTTTCTATTCTTGTTTTTGCCTGGTCCTGTTTTTTGGCTAACAAATAAAATTTTGCCAGGTTAATAAGGGCCTGGACATTGTCCGGAGAGATCTTTTCCACCTGGGAATAGGCAGTAAATGCCTGCCTGGCCTGGCCAAGTTTCATCATGGTATCCCCAAGCTTCATGAGAGCATCAATATAGCGGTTGTCTATCTGGAGGGCATTTTTAAATTCGATCTCAGCTTTTTTATACTCTTTTGCCTCAAAATATTCCGTCCCCTTATTAAAGTGGTTTAATTTTTTGTCCTCCGTATTTGCACAGCCCACAACGGAAATAAACAGGATCAGGGTAATTATTGTGAGCTTTAAACAAAATTTCATGGACAACCTCCGGATATATTTAAAAAAATGGACAGATCTTTTTGTTTTGTGTTATCAGTATTGGATTAGGATAGTAATATTACGCGACGTTGATATTTGTCAATTAAAAATTTATAACTTTATATGAAAGTAGTTCGTTATGAGTCATGAGTCATGAGAACCAACTTGTCAATTTAGCTTCCCTCAATACCCAATACTCACCACTCATTACTTTCATCCTTTGTTGTGCCCGCTAGGGCATGGGGGTTATTAGGATGGCCTTGTTTAAATATACTATAATTTATCTGTCTGCGTTGTTGTTTCTTATGCCGGGCCTTTCCTACTCCTGGTTTTCTCACACTGATGATAAAAATTGCCAAGGGTTTTCAACAAACTTTTCTGTCCCTGACAATTTGTCAAACACCTATGGACTTCATTATAATAGGGAAGAGGGCTGTAAAGATCCTGGTATTTCCCTGGGTTCCGGGAATAATGCCCTGGTATTTGCTGATCGTGTGAACATTGATATCCCCTTGAGTATCCTTTCAAAAGAGGCAATTGATCCTGAAGAATCCCTTGACCGGCTCCTTGCTGCAAATTTAAGACTTCAAAATATTCTGGATGAATACCTGGCCTATAAGAAAAGAAGTGAGTTGCTTTTAAAGGATCTTCGGATTCCCTATCTTGAAAAGCAAAAGAATAGAGTTAAACCGCAATCGGCAATGGCAGGTGAGGTGCGGGAGGGAGAAAAACTTAAAAAGGATATTGAAAATATTATCAGGCATGGGCCTGGTTTTAATAGTTTGAATCCTGAACAGGCTGAGCAGTCAGTTGCTGCCATACACAATATAAAACAGGCAGGAACAGGGGGAAACCCTATTCTCCTTCAGGGAAACGGAGATGCCCGGGGCCAGATTACCAAGATTGCAGGATATCAACAATTACCAGGTGTAAATGTTGGCAGGCAATATGATAATGAACTGCCGTGGATATTTCGTTTTCTTCTTGGCATCTTCAATTATGCATTAAACAATAAGCTGGAAATATCGACCTGGTCGGGAGTTGGTTTGATTTCCATGCTGATTGTGACGTTGGTGATTAAACGATGAAAACTTATTGGATTTTTGAGGCTGGTTCTAACCTGGTCTATTCTCGCACAAAGCCACAAAGACACGGAGCCTATATTTCTCCTGGCGGCTTAGTGTCTTTGTGGGAGGTTTTAAATGGCCGGAATTATAATCAAGCCTGGATTTTTTTTATGATTTTATTTTTGTGCAGCATTATATTTTCTGTATCCGGCTGCAGTAAAGACAAGGCCATTTTCTGGGAAGAAAAAGGGAACATAGCATTTGAAGAAAAGTCCTATCAACTTGCTATTCAACACTGGAATAAATCCATTGGCAAAGGACCTGGGCAATCGGGTCAACATGGTCAATCAGGCCAATCAGGCCAATCAGGCCAATCGGGCCAATCGGGTTTATACCATAAAATCGGAAAGGCTTATTTAAAGCTGTCAAGAATTGACCAGGCAGAAAAATATTTTGAACAAGCTGTTAAAATAAATCCCTCAGCATTTGAGATCCAAAAGGATCTGGTGAGAATACTGCTGCTTAAAGGTGAGAATGCAGCTGCCTTAAAAATTCTGGACCTGTTAAAAGGCAGGCTTGAAAAAGATGCTGATTTTTTTGTTCTGCACGGCGATCTTTTCATGATGTCAAATGATTTTCTTAAAGCTGAGCAAATGTATCAAAGTGCCAGGGGCCTGGATAAAGCCAATATCAGGATTACCATAAAACTTGCCATCTGCCTGTATCAGGCAGGTAACCCTGATGGGGCCAGAAAATTGATATCAGGAATTGAAAAAAATCAGGATAAGATTTCCAGGACCCCTGGAGATTTGCTGCTTTTGTCTGACTATTATTTTATAGCCCGGGATTTAATTAATGCAGAAAAATGTATTTTTGAGGCAATTGAAAATGATCCTGATAATATTACGCTTAAAATAAGGCTGTGCCAGTTTTATTTTAAGGCCGGCATGAAAGACAAGGCTGAAAAAAGCCTGATTGAACTGGAAGGGGAGTATCCTGAAGATTCCAGGTTCAAGCTGATGCTGACTGATCTTTTTATTTCAGGGCTGGAGATGGACAGGGCAGAACTTATGCTTAAAAAGATAGAAAATATAAGGGAATCTGAATCGGACTATAATTTATTAAGGGGTAAATTCTGGTTGTTCAAGGGAAAAATTCCCTATGCAGTATCCTATCTGAAAAATGTGACAGATACCAGGCCAGGACTGGTATCAGCACGCTATCTTCTGGGCATTGCCTATTTTGCAGGGGGCCAGACCAAACTTGCTGAAAACAGCTTTATCCATGCCCTGGTAATGAATCCTGATCATGTTGACACCCTTATTGTGCTGGCAGGGCTTCATTATAAAAACAGGGATTATAAACTGGCACTTCAATATCTTGAAAAAGCGATTTTGCTGGACCCTTTAAATGCACGGGCGTACAGGGCAAAGGGACTCTGTCTCATGGAGCAGGAAAAGGATGAAAAAGCCGCCAAAGAGTTTTCAAAAGCCTATTCCATTGCAGAAGATGTGCCTTCGCTCTTTTTTCTTGGGCAGTCTTTTGAAAAACAGGGAAAATACACACCAGCCCTTGAGATTTATGAAGATTTGATTAACAGCAACTTGGAATTAAATGATATTTTATACAGGTATACTTCTTTGCTGGTGGATGAAAAAAAGGGGAGAAAAGCCCTGGATATAATTGAAAAGATAATTAAAAGGGGGTATGGGCAGCCCGGGGTTTATTATATCGGGGCCAGGGTCAGTCTGAAGCTTGAAGATTATGAAAAAGCTTTGGACTTTCTTGAAACAGCCATGAGCCGGGAAAATGTGCCTGGATATATATATACGCTGCTTGCTTTAGTGCATCAGAAAACAGGAGACAATACTCAAGCTGAAGAAATATTAAAGCAATGCACTCAAGAAAATCCATACTATATAAAAGCATGGACAGATCTTGCAGACCTTTATGCCAGGATAGGCAAAACATCCCTGGCTATTGAAACCCTGGACCAGGCAGTTAAAAAATTTCCTGATAATTCCCTGGTTACAGGTAACCTTGCCTGGCTATTGCTTGAGAGCGGAAAAGATTTTGACCGGGCCCTTGATCTGGCCAGGACTGCCTATGAAAACTCCCCTGGCAAAGCCTGGTTAATGGACACCCTGGGGTGGGCCTATTTTCATAAGAAAACTTTTTCCCAGGCAGAATGGATGCTGGCCCGTGCAGAAGAACTTGCCCCGGACAAGGGAATTATAAAATATCACCAGGGCATGCTGTTTTACAGGCAGGGAAAGCTGTTGGAAGCAAGAGAAAAGCTTGAAACGGCCCTGGAATATGAGCTTTTGGATAAAGATAAAAACCAGATTGAACAGGTGCTGGCAGAGCTTAAGACAGATAATACTGAGAAGGTTTTTGACGGGGATATGATTTTTGATCCTGAAGCGCCTTTGGCTTTTCCGGGGGTGCCTGGGGAGGACGAAGATATTCTTGAGCCGGACTGGAATGAGATCCGTAAGAAAGCAGACGGTCAATAGTATATCAAGGGCATATTAATTTCACTTTGGGAAAATATGTTCGATATCTTGATACATCCCTTGTGATTAGATCTAAATTGAGCACAGCTGCCTGGGCACCAATATAAAAATCGGGCAAGGGTGATTTCTTAACGCCTTTTCTTTTTTTGTATTGTAAAAAAGCTTTTCCAGCTAAGAAAAGTGCTTCTTTTGGAATTTCCAAGATCTGAAGTCCGCTTTTATTGATTGCGAATTCAAGCTCCTCTATTCGCTCAAAGCCAATGGAGATTTCAGTATAAACTATTGGATTGATGTTTAATATGCCAGTCTGACTATATTTTTCTAAAGTGGATTCAGACCAATCAGCCCAATTGGGATCATTTAGAAAAACATCCAGAATAATATTTGAGTCAACAAGCACCCTTGTCATTTTGATTCTCGGGTAAGTGCCATGATCTCGTCAGTTGTCATTTTTACGGTTGCAATCCCTCGCAAGTCTCTGAATTTTTGTGTTTTTTCCTTTGTGTTTATTTTAACTAAATAGACGCGCCCTTTTTCTTCAATAAAATCAACTTGGGTTGAAGGGGTTATTCCCATTTTTCCCCGAATAGCCTGGGGGATCGTTACCTGGCCTTTTGTGGTTACTCTCATGATTATGCCTCCCGGTAATAGTATTACTTGTAATGATATTACTGGTGGCGTTTAATGTCAATATCAATTTGTATTAAGAAAACTCACACAAAGGCACAAAGGCACAAAGGTGTCTCAGGAGTGAGAAAGGTATTAATTCCGCTGGTTTTTGAGCATATTTTTTGTTGACTCTCTTTAATGTTGTACCTATAAGAGGGTCGTAAATTGGGACTAATATTTGGTGCTAAATGGAGGACCTATGCAGCAGGCAAAATTTAGTGTTGAGGAAGAACAAATAGCTTTTTTGAATAGTTTTAAAACCTATGGATTTAAAGATAAAAGTTCTCTGATTCGAACAGCTATTGATCATTTAAAAAATAAATTGGAACTGGAGAATTTAAAAAAATCAGCTGAATTGTATTCTGAAATTTATTCTGAGGATGAAAATCTGAAAGACTTGACTGAGCAAGCTATGACTGGATGGCCAGAATGACAATATTGAAAAGAGGAATGATTGTTGATGTCAATCTTGATCCAACTCAGGGTTCAGAGACAGGAAAAATCAGGCCATGTATAATTGTAACCAATAATGTTTATAATGAAAGAGTTCCAGTTATTCAAGTTGTTCCCATTACTGGGTGGAGTGCAAAAAAAAATCGAATAAAAACCAATGTTGAACTTATTCCTTCACAGGAGAATGGTTTATTAAAAAAATCCGTGGCAGATTGTTTGCAAACACGTCCTATTGATTATCGTCACCGGCTGGCGAGAATTCTTGGTAAATTGTCGGATTCTAAAATGCAGGAAATAAATCAGGCTTTATTGATTGTTTTTGAGCTTACATTATAATTTGTACTCACACAAAGGCACAGCCGGGGGATTGCCCCGGTTCGTTCGTGTTTCCTAAACAACTCCTTTTCTGGGTCTTGGAGATTAAAAGCTAAATTTTTTTCCAGGGTTTATTAATTCCGGGGACATAATTCCGCGGACATCTTTCTTCTTACAAGTATTGTGCCATATTCTTTTATCTGTATTTCAGCATTAATTAAATAGATTTGGATAAACTTAATCGTCTTATATGTTTATTAATGCGATCAATAATCTCTTTAGGCAAGTCATAGTGCAAACGATGGGTTTCCCAGGCGGATATCACTGTATCAATCGTTTCTTTCACTGTTTGCAGGACGAGATACACAGGGAGTCCAGCTTTTTCTGCTAATTGTCGGAAATGGTAGATGGTAATTTCTTCAAATTTCTTTGTGTTTGATATTGTCAGCGCCAATGTATCATTCGGAATATAGGGAACCGTTGAAACAAAATCATAGGCAGGGGAGAGTGTTGGTGCAATGCCATCATAATAGATAAATGACCAGTTTTTCAGATGCATATCACCATTACCAATGATGATGGTGAAAACCAGACGTCGGATAAAGTCAGTTAAGCCTTGTTCACCTGTCAATGTCCACAACATATTAGCGATATTCAGGCAGCTGACTTTCCCGTATTTGTTGTGCGGATATTGACTATATACTTGTGCAAAATCTTCGATATGAATACGTGAGCCATTTTCTTTTCTATCAAATCTTTTCACTGCCAGTGCATTCTTATCTGAAAAAATGCCTAAATCAGGTAAGTTATTAATCTTGTTCAATGGAACGATATGGTTTTCAGGTACTGGGATACCTGATTCACCGGCCAGGTGAAGCATTGACCATTCATTTTCCGGGACGTGTATAAAGCTTTGTGAGGGTAATTTTACAATCCAGTCTCCCCCTACACCTTTTGTCGGAATGGTCAATCCACCCTTTGATTCATATATGGCTGAAAATTTAAGCTGTACCCCTGCCAGAGAGAATCTGTAAGGTGAGGCACCTCTTATTGTTTCAGTTTTAGTTTCTTTTTTGCTTTTTGCCCCATGCAGGATGTGACCATCTGGCTTGACTATTATTGCTCCGGGAAGGTCAGAACCAAGCAGCTGCAGTAACATGTATTCTCGTTCAGGCATTACACCTCCACGTTCAGCAAGGTATGTCCTCAGATGACCTTCCGGCAGAAGATTAGAGAAAAAGGGGTGCAGTTTCGTTCGTGTCGGCCTGAACTCAGTAATCAGTTCGCCCGCCATATTGAGAAAGGCCTGGCTGAGTACCGGCCGCCTGACTGTATTGATGTAATCTTCACCAAAGGTGAAAATTGTTCTATCACCTTCAAACAGCGTTAATGTTCCAACCGGAATTTCACCCAATAATATTTCCAGTTCACCTTTCATTTTTCATCTGGTTTCCACATGGGTTCTTGATCATTTCCGCCTTCTATCATGGATCTGATGATAGGTACCATCCTCCTGGAAACCAGTATCAGTTCACTGTCAACAATACGCGCCATGTCAATGACAGTGGATAAACGCGGATCTGTTCCTCCCCGTTCAATTTTTGAGATATGGCTTTGAGGTAGGCCAAGCTTTTTACCAAATTCGGATTGTTTCAGCCCTTTTTCCAGCCTCGCTATTTTTAATTGTTTTAATAATATATTCATAAAAATACAAAATTTAAAAATTATATAAACTGAAATACTAATGATAAATACAGTTTAGTTAATAAATTTAAAAC
>JAQICW010000403.1 GCA_027858355.1 Desulfobacula sp. | reverse complement strand
GGCTCAATAAGAGTTGAAAATGCTATTGTTGAGAATAAAAACATGAATAACAGCAGCCAGAAATCTGCTGTTGATCGCATGTTCTCAAAGAAAACAACAATTATCATAAAGCTTACAATAATCCAGGCTGTCCAGAAACCAAATGTTTCACTTATTTTTAGAGTTTCAAGGTTAAAATAAAACTGATGATAAATATTTAGAAAATAAAAAAACAAAGACATTAAAAAGAAAGTAGACAAAAGATAATAAGATGTTCTGCCGGTTGAACCCTTTTTTATTCCTTGTTTAAAATAATAAAAAAGCACACATAGAAAAACAATTGTAAAAACCCATGCTTTAAGCAATGAAACAGTGTTGAAGAAAAAGGGTATTGCGCCAAAAAGAGCAAAGATAAAAAGAAAAATTCCTGGATACGGGCTTTTTTTCAGGTTGTCACCAAGATAGATCAGAAAAAAAAGGACAATTGCAAACAAAGGAACTATCTGTGCCATCCTGAGGATATTGTACGATTCCAAAAAACCCACATCAAGGTCATAAAGATTAATAAGCATTGAAAATGCAGAAAAAGGTTTGTCTTTAAAAAGAAATTCACCTGGAAACCATGGAAGGAAAAAGGTTGTGAAAAGTAAAACCACCGAAAAAAGAAAAAATCTGTCAGACCAGTGCCATGAAAAAATTTCAACAAATTTTGGAGTTGAAACATTTTTTTTGCAATGGGGACATTTTCCAGTACCGTCTGATTCAAGACTATCAGGTAGTTCCTTTTTACATTCAGGACAGATCGGAACTTTTAATTTCATTCTTGCCTCCTTATAAAATAATTAAGGTATTTAATTTCTATTGTCACCTTAGAACATTTGAAGCAATGTAACAAGACCTTTCAACTAACAATTGCACCTGCCCGAACTCCTTATATTTTCCCCGTATAATTTATATGTAAAGTTATGAGTTATGAGTTATGAGTTATGAGTTATGAATTATGAATTATGAGAACCAACTTGTCAAGTTAGGACCTCAAATGAAATAAATTGAGCAGAGATAGCGCAGGATGTTGGTTCATCTACAAGGCGGATCAAAGGTTTAATACGTACGTATTAGGCCTTTGGTGAACGCGGTAAATGGGGCAAAAGACAAGCAATTTCGTTCAATTTATAAACTTTGCGGTCCTTAGCAATCAGGAGGAAAAGAAACGATGATACATTCATCCAATATTCCCAGCAGAACTGTGAGCATGAAAATTCTTGATGACGATCAGATCTGGGAAATCCGCCAGGCTGCCTTTGATATTTTATATGAAAGTAGTGTGTTATGAGTTCTGAGTCATGAGAACCAACTTGTCAATTTAGGACCTCAATACTCAATACTCCCCACTCATTCCTTTCATCTTTTGTTGTGCCCATAGGGCATGGGCGTTATTGAAAAGGTCGGGTTTAAATGCACGCACAAAGAAGTTCATGAAATGATGAAACAGGCTGGTGCATGGGTTAAGGACAACAATATCAAAATTCCAAGGCATATTGTTAAAGAATGCCTGGTCACAACCCCCAATGGGTGGACCATATATGACAGGAACGGCAAGCGGGCAATGGAAGTTGAAGGAGAAAAAAGCCATTATGGCACATCCACTGCCAGTCCCTTTACAAAGGATGCATTTACCGGTGGATTCCGGAATACCAGTATCAAGGATATTGAACTGGGTGGAAAAGTTGCAGATTACCTGGATGGTATTGATTTTGTCATGCCCATGGGAAGCGCCCAGGATGTGCCGGCAGATGCTGCGGATGTCCATGAATTTGAAGCCATGGTTTCCAACACGACAAAACCGGCTGTTTTTATCGGTTATACAGCCCTTGGCTGTGAGTATATTTATGATATGGCGGCCGTGATTGCCGGGGGACAGGAAAACTTAAGCCAGAAACCATTTTCCGTGAAATTCTCAACCGGGAAGCTTTTGAAGATGACGCCAAAAGAAACCTTGATGCCATTAATGCTTTAAATTTTGCCTTGTCTGATGAAACCCAGGGCACCAGAGTCGCAAAAGAGGGCTTGAAATCGATTCTAAGATGGAAAAAAGAGCGTTCCGGGTAGAGCCGTCTTTTTTTTAGTTTTCTCTTTGCTTATTTCAGCAGGCACATAAGGCTATCATTTCAATCGTTTGGTTTTTCCTGGTTTTGCAATTTTTCCAATAATTGCAAATCAAAGGGCTTGCTTTTCTCTCCAAAATATATTGAGTGATGTGGAAAATGTATTTCGATATTGTTTTCATCAAAGGCATATTTAACTCTTCGCAAGAACTCCCGACCCACTTCCCATTGTTTGATTGGTTTTGTTTTGATCCGTCCTTTAATGACGAT
>JAQICW010000387.1 GCA_027858355.1 Desulfobacula sp. | reverse complement strand
AGTTGCCCATATACAAGGCGCAAAAAATCTTGAAACCGGAGTGTACTACTGTACATGAGGATTTCAGGATTTTGCAGCAACGCAGTAGATGGGTGAGTTTTCGTTCAAACACTATTTATCCTCTGATAACCCTGGGTGTAATCATATGATGCTGCGGGCAAATGGATTTTGGATTCTGGTAGCAGGCACCTGCAAAGGCTTTCAGATAATCACGCAAAGAGATCATCTTAACCACTTCATCCACCATACCATATTTTGCACAATAAGCCGGTCTTGAGTTATCATAGTATTCCTTGGCCTGCTGATTCATCTTCTCGATAATAGGTTCAAGGGGACGTCCTGCATCTTTTTCTTTGACAAGTCTTCTGGAAAAACTGGCTGCCGCAGCTGTTTCACCGTGCATGACATAAATTTCAGTTGTACCTACCCCCAGGGTAAAGGCGTTGTGACGATTGGCTGTTGGGCCTCCCATTACATAATGGGCTGCTGCCGTGCCTTTTCTCAAGGTGATCAGGGTCATGGGCACATCCGTCTGCTGGATGGAGTAGATCAGGGACTGTCCAAGGCCGAGAAGCTCAGCTTTTTCAGCAATATCACCCACATCAATGCCCGAGGTATCCTGAAACCAGATCAAGGGGATGCGATCCCGTCCGCAAAAGGTGACAAATTCATTCATTTTGATAAGGCCCTGGCGATAAAGTTTACCACCGATTCCGCCGTAATCTGCATACTCGGGATAATTTTCTCCCAGCCAACCCTGATTGTTACCTATGATGCCCACAAGAAATCCATCCACTTTCACTAGACCCGTATAAATCTCCGGGCCGTAATCTGGTTTGAATTCCATATGTTCGCTGCCGTCAACAAGACGGGCTATGATTTCTTTAAAATTATAAATCTGTTTCTGATTATAGGGTATGAGACGGTAGAGATCTTCTACAGGAAACCTTGGCGCTTTTGGTTCTGCAACTCTGAAAAATTTCGGGTTATAGGCCGGCATATCTTTCATATAATCTTTGAGCCCGTCAAGAACACCTTTTTCTTCTTCGTAGACATACCTGAAAAAGCCGGTTTCATTGAAATGGATATCCACTGATCCCGGGGGTTTGGCCTTGAATTGTTTTGCAGATGCAATGAGTTGCTCTGCACCTTCCAGATCAAAATAGCCCTTGGGAGACATGCCGCTTAAAATACCGCCGCCGCCCACTGCAATATTGCAATCTTTATGGGCAAACAGAATGGTCGGGCTGATGCCCTGATATCCACCGCCGGCAGGGTTAGTGCCATAGATGCCGGCCAGTATTGGAATTCCCATCTGCTCAAGTTCTGCATGACGGTAAAAGGTTGTACCGCTTCCCCTTCTATTGGCATAAAATTTTTCCTGCTCTGTCAGCTTTACACCGCTGCAGTTGACCAGCCAGACCAGGGGGATATTCAGTCGTTTTGAAAGATCAGTGGCCCTCAGGATATTTTCAGGCTGCCCAGGAAGCCAGGCACCAGCCATGACTTTATTATCGAATCCGGCGACAACACACCATTTGCCGGAAATCTTTGCCAGACCATCAATGACATTTGTGGTATTTTCCTCATTATCTGCCGGATTGAAAAGTGTGTGTAAGGGATTCCAGGTACCGGGATCAACCAGATATTCAAGACGCTGCCACACGGTCATGACACCCCTTGCATTGATTTTTTCAGTGGGCATTCCCGCATTTTTCACTTTTTCAACTTCAACATCAATCCCGGCTTCCACTTCCAGAATATTTTTTAGGTTTTGTTCTGAACTTAACAATTGACCTTTATTAAGTGCCACACCAAATTCTGTCATTTTTTCAAAATATTGTCTCATTCTCTACTCCCGCTGCAATAATAAATTATTAATTGAGATCTATAACCCCCAATTCAATGGAAGTCATTTGCTAATTAAAAACTCGTAAATCCAATATCCTGCCAAGAGGGAATACCCCACTTGACTTTAAACTTTTCTTTAAGTATAGACCAAAATAGTCTTGTTTAAGAAAAAATATTTTTCTGGCAAGGAAAAAATCAAATATGTTTTGAACAAAGGAGAGGAAAATGAGCACAGAAATTTTAGCCCCCATGCCCGGTACAATCTTCCAGGTCCATGTGAAAGAAGGCGATGATGTTGTTGAGGGACAGGAGCTTTTGGTCCTTGAAGCCATGAAAATGGAAAATCCCATTGTTTCAACTATTGAAGGCAAGGTAAAACAAGTCAATGTAAAAGTGGAAGACAAAGTTGCCACCAAACAGCTTCTTCTTGTTATTGAATAATTATCAATACCTTGATCAATTACGGGCATACCAAATTTTGTATCTGCAGAGGGCCTCATTCTTTGAGCTCTCTGCATGATATGAACTTGTTCATTTTCTTCTTTGTATAACCCTTTATTTATTTTACTTGTCCTTAATTAAACCAGACAGCTGCCGGATAACCCTTTCCATCCTATTGTTTCCTATAAAAAATACCTTGTTAATACCGCTTAAAGATGAAATAAATCCCCTTCTTTGTCAAGCTATTTTTTAGCTATATTTTAACTTTTTTCTTGACAAGCTTATCAAATTTTAGTTTATTTGACAACTTATGTTATGATATGAAACATACGTTTTGATATATAAAATATTTTAGTGCAACCGTTTAGGAGGAACAATGGATTTTCAATTATCAAAAGAGCTTCAAATGCTCCAGAAAGAAATCAGAAATTTTGCAAAAAAACAGATCGAACCCTTTGTAGATGAATGGGATGAAAAACACTATTTTCCCATTGAAGAGGTCATGAGACCTCTTGGCAAACTGGGGTTTTTCGGAACTATTATCCCTGAAGAATATGGTGGGGAAGACATGGGTTTTCTGGCTGCCATGATCGTGACGGAAGAACTTGCCAAAGTATCCTCTTCATTAAGAGTCCAGGTCAACATGCAGGTTTTGGGATGTGCCTATACCATCTTCAAATATGGAAATGAGGAAGTTAAAAAGAAATAGGTGGAAAAACTGTGTACTGCCGAATATATCGGCGGGTTTGGCATCACAGAATCTGATGCAGGGTCAGATGTTATGGCCATGGCTTCAACAGCTGAAGACAAAGGAGATCACTGGCTCTTAAACGGTTCTAAAACCTGGATTTCCAATGCCAATTATGCGGATGCTCTCCTCTACTATGCTTACACTGATAAAGCCGCAGGATCAAAAGGGCTTTCAGCCTTTGTTATCGAGCCTAAAAACTTTGAAGGAATCAAGACTTCAGGTCTTGACAAACTGGGTTCGCATTCCTCACCAACAGGAGAGCTTTTCCTTGATAATGTTAAAGTGCCCAAGGAAAATATTCTGGGTAAACCCGGAGACGGTGCAAAAATTGTCTTCTCCTCCCTGAATCAGACAAGATTGTCTGCTGCAGCCGGTGGCGTGGGTCTTGCCCAGGCCTGTCTGGATGTGTCCACCAAATATTGCAATGAAAGAAAACAATTTGGGAAAAAAATCGGTGAATTCCAGATGAATCAGGATATGATTGCCCAGATGACGGCTGAAATAGAAGCGGCCCGTCTTGTTGTCTACAAAGCAGCCTGGGAAAAAGACCAAGGCAAATTAAACAATGGTCGTGATGTGGCCATTGCAAAATATCTTGCCGGTGAAGTAGCTACAAAATGCGCCAACTATGCCATGAAAATCCTGGGTGCCTATGGATACTCCACAGAATATCCCGTTGCCAGATACTACAGGGATGCCCCGACCTATTCCATGGTTGAAGGTTCCACAAATATCTGCAAATGGATCATAGCACTGGATCAACTTGGTTTCAGAAAAGCCAACAGATAGTTAAAAAGAAACGTTATTATTAATCACCATGAAGGACATGAATATAATGAAGTTTGTTTCGTGTCCTTCATGGCCTTTATGGTAAAAAATCCTGTGAGTCTGTCTATATTCTGTTAAATTAATGACGTTGATCTCTCACAGATCCTGCAAGGAGGTAAAGTTGGACCCAAAAGACATTGCTAAAAAAACAGGTGAAACTGCAAAACTTTATTTTTCCACTGTTAAGGATGAGGATAAACCATATAATCTGTGGCGGCATTTTGACAAGGACCTTGCCAAAGATATGTCTCTGTATATCACAGGCCAGATGTATTCAAGGGAAAAGATTCCCCATCAAACCCGGCAACTTGTTACTGTGGCGGCGTTAACTGTTCTTTCAAAGCCTGACGAACTCAAGCTCCATACCCATGCGGCCCTGAATGTGGGATGTACAAAAGAAGAGATAGCAGAAGTAATTTTCCAGACCAGTATATACGGGGGCGTGCCTGCTGCAAATACTGCCCTGACCGTCCTTAAAAAAGTCTTGGAAGAACGCGGCGAAGAATAAATTCTATCTTCACAATTAGTGCTTATCCCATTTCCAGTATCACGATACAATCTGGCGGGCAAACGCTAATGCCTTGTCTTTAATAGACTCGTTCATCTGGTCTGCTGTTGTACAACTGCCAATAAAAAGTTCTCCTGCTTTTACAGTCTTATGGGGTTTTTGCATCCGCTCAAAGGCAGTAAAAACTCCCTCGGCATTGTTTTCATAGGGACCCGCACCTGTTACGAGAAGTGCCTGCCTCTGTCCGGCTACCAAAGATGCGTGATCAGGCTCATGAAAGCGGGTGTAAAGGCAGTAGGTTCTGTCAATAAGCGCTTTTATCTGGGCTGTAAATCCCCAGAAATAAAGAGGTGATGCAAAAATGACCAACTGGGCGCCAATCATTTTTTCAAGGATTTCCAAAGCATCATCTTTTTGTACGCAGCCTATTTTTTGAGGTTCTTCCTTGCATTTGGCACAGGCAAGGCATCCTTTTATGTCTTTTGAATTCAGATAAATGGACTCGACTTCATGTCCCAGGGATTTTAACTCATCTTCCACCCATCCAAGGACTTTGGCAGTATTCCCTTTTTTCCTGGGACTGCCCTGTAGTGCTATAACTTTCATGGTATCTCCTGTTTTTAGTTTTGTTCAGCATGTTGCAGGTTACAAGCGTTCAACCCCAATCAATTGTTGCGTAAAATACTGTTGGTTTTTATATTTGTCAAATCAATTATTTTGATGGAAACAATACAAATAGTGATCTTATAAACTGCCCTCCATATTTTTTACAGTGGCTTTACAATCTGTCTTATTTTTCCAGAGTGCACAGCTTCAAAAAATTCATCCCCCAATTGCTTGTTTTTTTCAACAACTTTTTTCCAGTAAGCCATGCGCTCTTTATCTTTTCCTTTGAAGGTATTAAAATCTTTTCTATCGGGTATTTTTGCAAAGGGAAGACTTTTCACAAATGTGCTTGATGGCGCGACAAGCACCACATTTTCCATGTGTTTGCTGCATGGTTTGCGGTTTAGTCGTTTATCAAACCACCCTGGTGTAATCTTTTCATAAAAATGGGGGTATAAAACAAGTCCGTTCTCATTGGGTAAAAATGGTATATCCAGGTGATAATCAAGTATTCCACCATCCCGAAATACCCCTGGTGCACCTTCAATAGATGCAACACCCTCCATTACTATTGGAATTGATCCCGAAGATATCAATGCGGATTTAAAATTAGATGGGGTCAGGCCATAGATGTTCATGGGGAATTGATTCATTAAAGCAAAAGGTGGTATTTTGCCTGGACCACAAAAAAGTGCTCTTTCAAAAAAAATACCAAGTCTGTTCCGACTCAATAAATTTAAACCTGCCGCAAGCCCTATGCCCAGCGATTGGAGCACAAAACGCTCACTTTTTAAAAGGCCTTTGCATTTGTTGGCTAAAAAGCTAATCCTCATGAAAGGATGATTAAGCATGGCTTCAATCTCTTTATCATCAATATACGCATCCAGGATTCTTTGTGTTTCCCGGGCGATATCTTCCTTTGTTGGTCTCACGTCATAACACTGGGCAATATATTCCCTTTCAAGTGCCCCAATTGCTTGAAGCGGATCTTTCTGGCAAAAGGCAGCCATTCGAAATGCGCCTATTGACGTTCCAATAAGATAAAGAGGAGCTGTCCGTTCTCTGAATAAAGACATCAACACCCTGTCAATTCCCGTTAAAACCAGAAATTTAGCAGACCCGGAAGCACCGGCAAGGACTTTTACCCGGGACATATCCAAGCCCTCATCTTGAATGATGCCAATGGCTTTAGACCCTGCAAGTATGGATATATTATCCAACATGATATCTTATATCCGGAGCATTCCTTTTAGGTGCCCTGTAATACTTTAATTTTGGGAATCCCACCATAAGCGCGCCATGGAAGGAATGCTTTTCAGGTAATTTCAGTTCGGCGGCAAGATTTGGCCATTGGCTTGCTGCATAGTTGACATACCCGGCCCAGCAGCTTCCAAGGTTAAACCCTGTCAAAGCAAGTTCCAGATATGCCAAGGCTGTATGGCAATCTGCTGCAGCACTGCCAAATTCATCTGATGCATAGGCAAACACAAGCAAAGGCGCGTCCCTGCATATTCTGTCTGACCCCTTATCCCATTCAATAATCAAGGTTTCCATATTCAACATCTGGGCCATTTGCGGATGGGTCTTTAAAACATATCGCATCCAATCAATCACATGGGCGCCTATTTTCACAACATCTGCCTTTTTGTCAATAACAAGCCATCTCACTGGTTGACTGTTGCTGCCCGTGGGTGCACAGCATGCAATTTCCTGAGCTTTTTCAAAAACATCCTTTGGCACTGGCTTATCCTTATATCGCCTTACAGCCCTGCGGGATCTTAAAAAATGCTCTACATGATTTGCATCAAGCAAAAGGCTCTTTTCAATTGGCATGCACTGGTCCGGGGAAAGAAATTCCAGACTAAACGCTTCTTTTGGGCAAACCGCCACACAATGTCCACACTTGATACAAAACTCTTCAG
>JAQICW010000375.1 GCA_027858355.1 Desulfobacula sp. | reverse complement strand
GGTCAGCACAGCAGAAACGATCAAACTTACAATTGATCTGCTTAACAATTGCAGGCCCTACAAAAGTTACATACAGATTATACGAATGATGAGATTTGAAGAATTATTTTTTTATTAAGGATACCTTAATCTCTCGTTCCCGTACCATGGCCATGCCGTTTCATTTCCATGGTGTTTGTGTCGATCAAAACAAAAACAGGGTGCATACCGCCTTGCCCGGGTTGAACACAAATAGTTTCCCCCAAGGGAGCTTTCCAGATCCCGGTCATTATATACGATTCATGGATATGGCCATGGAGTGACAACAAGGGCTGTTCATCTAAGATAAAATCAAAAACAGCTTTAGACGCTGGCCTATTCCTATTAGAACAAACATCCAGGCCCAGGCCTGCAGGAGGCATATGGATAACATATACCGCTTTTTTCATGTCTTTTGGCCGGGGTAAGGCCTTCAGTTCATCCTCAATGGTAGGAAGGGATTGAGCCAATGAAACCCAATCTTCTATATTATCCAAATGGCCACCTTCTGAAGAAAAGCAGCCAGGACCATTTTGAATAGGAAAGACAAAACCTTTTTTGTCCATCCGGCACCGATCTTTAAGTTCAAAAGGATAGTCGGACACATAGTTCATGCCAATGAACTCAAGACCGCCTATTTCAAATTTTCTTTGGGCAATATTATGGATAAACTCAAATTGATTGCAGGCCTGATCAAACTGATCGTCATAAATTCTCAAATCATCGTTACCCATACAACATAGATAATGGATGCCAGCCTTTTCAATCTTGGGGAAATATTGTCTTTCAAGGTTTTTGATAAACCTGGGTTGCCGCTTAAAAATAGGATTGATTTTAGGCAGCAAATCACCACCGTTGATAATCATATCTACCTTATTTTCAACAGCCTTTTCCCATGTCAAATTGTAATAGTGCTGGTTTCCATGGAGGTCAGTTGTATATAGTATTTTCATTTTTTTCCGCTTAAAAATTGGTTTCAATATCCAAACTTGGGCGTCTCAAATACAGATAATATTCTAACAAATTTAAATTTTCAACTCTATATATTACCTGATTTTACGGGAAGCCTTTCCAGGGAGGTACCAATGCAATAAGTTGATTTTCGGCAGGCCAAATACAAGTTCCTCCAACCACAAGATAGTGTGTCAGACTTTGGTTCGGAAATCTCAAGACTTTTAATAATAGTCTGTCCCTTTAAATCCAGCCTTGGGGAAAAAGGCTAATAGACATAGTCCACAGTGAAAAATTTTAAAGATACCGATACAATTCAAAACAAGTTTCCATTCAAAATTAAATCAACGCTGATCTAAGTATCTATGATTTTTTGAATTGTTTAAAAATAAGGTCGACACACCAAAAATCTCAATCAAAGGATTTTTTTCCAACCACTATATGTTGTACCAGGCTGTATTTAAAGAGACTGAGCCCTATGAATACAAATTGTCGCCGGATGGATTTGAATCATCATCACTACTGGAAAAAAAAGCAACACCTATCATATCAAGGCTTTCAGTCAATAAAAATAGATATAGGGTGCACCCAAATCTTAATTTTCAAGCCTGTAAAAATAAGAAATATCGAATAGATAATTTTGAATACCAGCGATCGCTCCTCGAATTTTAACCACCTAACAAATTGCGAAGCAAGTCCATACAAGCTCAATGATCAATTCAATGTAATTTTAAAAAATATTATCCCTTTATTATTTACCAATAGAGTTAAATTATTTATTGTGAATTTTTTATTCATAATTTAGTATAATTTTTTCATAATAGTACATTTTTTTCATAAGAAAAAAAATACCCAAAAAACTTGTAAATATTTGCGAATAGGGTCATCAGAGGTCAATGTGTTTGGCATATTTTTTGCAAGAATAACTAGCGAAAAGAGTATGCTAAATTCAAAACAAATTGAGCTGCCAGAACAAAAACACTTGATATTGATCCTTGTCCTCATCTTCGCCTCGCAATAACTTATTTTCATATAGATATTTCTAATTGAACCTTGATGCTGTTCGAACAGGCTTAATGAACAGACTGTTTTTGTGCTACTACAATTTAATCAATCAATACACCTGAATGGCGCATAAATGGTTTATAATAAAATCAAAGGCTTATCGGATCCGTAATTTTAGTAACAGAGGTTCTAACATCTTTAAGGAGGGAGTTATGCAATTTGTAAGCTGTGTAAAGAAAGTAGCTATTACAACAGGAATCGTATTATTCTGTTCTCTGATCAGCCAGTCGTCAATTATGGCGGCAACCATCGGCACCAGTGATATAACAACAGCAGGTTCTTTTATAGAATTCGCCACTGGTGATTTGTTTTTTTTGGGGCCTGTGACTCTTAATGGCGGATATAGTAAAAAAGAAGGGGGAGCCGACACAGGTAGCACCTATAACGCGACAGGCATTACTTCCGGTTTAAACCCCATCTATGCAGACTTCACTGCTCTGGGTGACGGATTTGGCCTCTCAGGGGCGGTGGATACTCAATATGATAGTGAATTTTTAGTGGGGATAGATTTCGGCCTTATACTGGTCAATCAATCCCTGACCGACGATTATAAGGTCACCATACAAGTTGATTATTCAAACTGGGTCGATGCAGGCGGGGGAGATGCCTGGGCAGATTCCGAATTTACAATTGACGATTCATCCGGCGAAAGATTTTTTACTGATGTCATTTCAGACACCGTCAATGGAGATGAATTTAACGGAAATCTTTTAGCCTCATTTGGTGATAAAGTTTCCGACATAGGACCTCAGGTTTTTGACGTTCTCCTGAACGCTGATACTTTTGAAACTCTTTCAGGAGCCTGGACTATGGAAGGTGGGACCCCTTCAGCGGATGCCAATTCCATTGCACTCGCTGATTTTTCCGCCACGGTCAGCATCATGGGTGTTGAAAACCTCTCCAGCCCGAATCCAATAATTCCCGAACCCGGGACCATTTTTCTTCTCGGGTTTGGCTTGTTGGGAATGGCAGGATTATCAAGAACACGGAAAAACAGAGTGTAGTAAGAAACCATTTGTTAAAAACTTTATTACAGGAGGATAGAGAAATGATATCAAAAAAGAAAGTAGCTTTAATGTTTTGCGCTGCCATGCTTGCAGTGGGATTTATCTGGGCGTCTGCAGCCTTGGCTTCAGATCCGTTTATCGGTGAAATCAGGCTTGTGGGATTTAATTTCCCGCCTCGAGGCTTTGCCAACTGCGATGGGCAATTACTGTCTATATCCAGTAACACAGCTCTCTTTGCCCTTCTGGGTACGATGTATGGCGGAGACGGCCGCACTACGTTTGGACTACCGGGACTTCGGGGCCGCGTGGTGGTTCATGCTGGAACAGGCCCTGGCCTGACACCGAGAAGACAGGGACAAAGATACGGTTCTGAAACAACGACTTTAGCCGTGGCCAATCTGCCGCCGCATACTCATACGGCTGTTTTACATGCTCAAAGCGCAAACGGCACTGAAACATCACCGGACGGCGTAGTCCTGGCCAATGACCCCCGTGAGGACCAATACAGTACAGCCGCACCTGATGTGTCAATGGCAGCAGCTGCCATATCGGTTGGCAACACCGGAAGCGGACAGAGCTTTCAAATTTCTCAGCCGTCACTGGTACTGCGGTATGTCATCGCTTTACAAGGGATGTTCCCATCACGCGACTAATATCAATCCTGTTGCACGATAATTTTTCTGACTTCCACGGGACATACTATGAAAGTTAAAAAATGTTGCCTCACTTGCTTTCTGATACTGATATTAACGGTGATCCTGACCAGTCCACCCTGTTTTGCGAAAAAAAGTGTGGCAAGAGAGCTTGAATCTGCCCAAAACCTGTTATCCAAGGGAGAGTATAATAAGGCTTACACAGAATATCATCATTTTGCAGTTAAAAAAAATAATCCCTTAGCTCAATTTACTCTGGGACTTTTTTTCAAGTTTGGATGGGGGCGGCCGGTTGACCCTGTCCAGGCTTGCCAATGGTTTGAAAGAGCCGGCAGCAAGGGCATTCCCGCAGGGATTTATTTTTTTGCCGAATGTCTTGAGGATGGTGTGGGCAGAGATCCGAATTCTGCAAAAGCCGCCCAATTTTATAAACGTGCGGCAGAGTTAGGGCACTATAGCTCCCTTTGCGCTCTGGCCGAGTTGTATATGACAGGCAAAGGTGTTCCCAAAGATTCTGAAAAAGCCCTCAAATTGTGCGAACAGGCAGCAATGAAAAGCATTGTTCCAGCTCAGATTCAAATGGGCCGATTCCTGATGGAAAAAGAGTCAGGAGTGCAGGATCTGGAACGTTCGTTTAGCTGGTTCTCTCAGGCTGCAGCAATGGGAGCACCTGAAGCAGAATATTATATGGGACTAATGATGCGGGACGGCCTGGGAAGACCCAAAGATCCTCAGACTGCCATATCCTGGTTTGAAAAGGCGGCTTCAAAAGGATACCAAAAGGCCTATTTCCCTGTGGGAATACTCTATTTTAATTCGCCGAAGGATCCCGAAACCGGTATGCTTGGCGCTAAAGATCTTGCCAAAAGTTATTTGTGGCTGTCGGCCTCAGTGCGTCAGTCTTCGGATATGGATGTCCGGAAAGAGGCGGAAAAAATCTTGAAAAAGGTACTTGAGATCATGCCGGAAACCTGGAAATCAGACCTTGATTCAAAAGTGGATACTCATTTTCAGTCATTTCCCTCTCACCAGCCGTAAAAAAGGTCTTTCAACGGCAAAATAGGAGATAGTGGCAGTAATCATAGAGGCAGCAAGGCTGACAGAGCCAAATATGAGCCAGTGGATTTCGACGTCCAGATTCCTGATTCTCATATAGTGTTCGATATATAAAAGACAGGGATAATGGTATAGATAAATCCCGTAGGAAATTATACCCAGGTTTCGTATCCCCCGGCTTTCAAGAATTTTTAAGGCGAACCGGGTCATGGGAGCGGCAATGATAATAAGTATCAGAAGAATGGGTACAAGAGGCATCCCGTATGGGCAAAAAGAGATTTCAATACTATTGATCCATCCGGTGGACAATAAGATGAGTATCGATATCAAACCTGCCCAGAATAAATATTCACCATGAGCCTTAAGCCAATGAACGCCATTGGATCGGAGATGAATTTTTTGGTATATGTACCCTGCTGTCATCCCTAACAGAAAGTGTGGCAGGGATGCCAGCAGCGAATGATTAAGTACTGCGCCATATGGACGAACCCAAGTTAACCATGGATTGAATGGCCAGGAAATTATCCTGTCAAATACCTGTATCATCACATATTGAGCTGAACAGGCTGCAACAATCAAAAGCCCAATAACCAATGGTATATGTTTTCTAACCCAATCTGATCTCAGGCCCATAAAAAAAAGAGGAAGTAAAAGGTAAAACTGAAGTTCAACCGCAAGGGTCCAAAATTGTGGAGAGATGCTGAATATAGTAAATTCGGTGAAATTAAAAATAAAGAGATAATGGGAAATAATATCAAACCCGATCCCTGGGATTTTCCAATAATTGGTCACCAAAATGAGCACTGTCAGAATTAGATAATAAGCAGGGACAATTCGGACAATCCTCCTGGAAAAATATTTTTTAATACCAGGATACGGGTGTCCGGTCATAAGAGCTTGCCAGAAGGGAAGGCTCAAAAGAAATCCGCTTAGTAAAAAAAAGAGTGCTACACCATGATTTCCATTGGCCATAAAAGTCTTCATATCAAATGGGCCAGCCTTAAAATCAAGTTTCACCATCTGGTTATAATGCACTGCGAATACACAAAGCGCTGCAAGGGCTCTAAGACCATCCATTCCCCGGATTCGCTTTCGATTGTAAATTTCCTTTTTGATATCCGCCTCTCCTGATATGATCTATATGATTTTGCGGTCTATAAACACAAATACCAGCATCAGAAGGGCGTGTCAATTATTGCCGCATGCACACCTATCTATTCGTTGATTGCACTTTTGTTAAATGGTATCCTTGAATTTTAAAGGGAAAATAATGACATTATTGAAATATATTATAGTCTCAACCATCTTTTTGGCTTGCTCAGTCCTGATATACTCTCGGGGAATGGCAGTTGAGCAGGGACTCGATATAAAATTTGACCAGCAAAAGGAACGCTTGTCAGTTAATGCAAAAAATGTTTCTCTGACAGAGATCTTAAAAGTGATCGAGGAAAAATCAAATTGTCGATTTTTTCTTTTTGGCAGTAATATAGATGCAATCACGGATTCTTTTTCAGGACTGTCACTGATTCAAGGTATCAAACGTTTGGCAAAAAATTATTCCCTGGCCGTAATTTACATGATCACGGATGCACTTGGGAATACAAAAAAAATACACACGATCAATCAAATCTGGTTGTTTGAAGGGAAATCTTTCCCTCTTGGCGCAATGGAAAAGCCCATACCATCTACCGCACTAAACAAGATTTCTCCAAAACAATCGGTTTTACAAGACATCAACAAGCAAAATACGATTGTAGAGTCAAATCCTAAACTTTCATCAATACAAAATCAGGTTTTGAGCAAGCCATTGTTTGATGACGAAACCGAAGTTGGTTTCTGGGCCAAACAATTGTTTGAAGCCTCGGATCATGACACCAAGGAACAGTCTATCACTGAACTGCAACGTATTGGAAGTGATGAAGCAGTTGTTGCGATTACAACAGTGCTGGGAGATTCAAATACAAGGTTGAGAAAGCATGCGGTTGAAAGCTTGAAAATGATGGATAATGAAAAAGCAACGCAGATAATTGCTCAAGCCTTGCTTGGAGACGTTGATACATCGGTAAGAAAGGTTGCCCTTGACTATTTTATTGATCGTCAAGACCAAGTATCACGTGCTTTTTTAAATACCGCTTTGCAAGATAGTGATACGCAGATACGAAAACTTGCCAGAAAAGCTCTCAATGAATTCTAATTTCTTTATATTCAATTTCTGATCTTTCCTTTTTCTAAAGTACAAGAACGAAGAGTTAATATTCGCAAGGCTGAGTTTGACTTTATGAGCCGAACAAATATCAATATAGAGAAGCATATCTTCGATAGTTCTCATGACTTGCAAAATTATTGTTGGGTGCTCATTATCAAGACTGTATTGATTACTATAACGTGATTCCCATGGTTTTCGATTTCTCTAAAATTGAATTATTTCAAGGTGAGTTTTTATGTCAATAATCAGTGATTGTCTGTGATTTTAAAAAGGAAGGACTGGCAAAAGAAATATGCAGAAATCCAGATCTGGGCGAAAGCGACTATAGCAACATGTATGTGTCGCTTTTGAAGAAAATCTTCAAACCACAATATCTTGTATCCGAGAATTTTCCATTTTCATCAAAAATATAGCTTTTGAATATCGATTTGAAACTGAATCGGAGTTGTGACTAATTATCCTTATGGAAACTGCCTTAAAGTGGTCAGATTATCAACAATACCATATCAAATCTTGATGGATTTTGGACGTTGACTACTGGCTTTATGTTGCGAGTTACCATAACCTGTTAAAATCAAAGCAAATTTCAATTTTCTTCTGGTAAATTAATATTATTAATAAATTCAGTTGGTTAGAAGATAATTTAAAAATTATAAAAAAAACTGGCAACAAAATATTTTACCCTTTTACTGAACTCACAGTGTCTGGCGCAGGCAGTTCCAATCGTTTAAAGACTATCAAGCCAAGCCAGAGTCTCCTCATTATTTTCCCAATCGATTAACTCCTCAATCTTCTTATCATTTTTTATTTTCGACTGTG
>JAQICW010000357.1 GCA_027858355.1 Desulfobacula sp. | reverse complement strand
TTCCAACAATATCGTGCGAAGTGGAAAGGCCTTTTATAATTTCCACTTCGAACGATATTGTTGAAAAAATAAGAAAATTTGTTTTCGCAATAGGCAAGGAACCTGTTTTGGTCAACCGGGACCAGGCAGGGTTTATTGTAAACAGAATAAACGGGATGGCTTTTTTAGAAGCGTTAAGGCTTCTTGAAAAGGGAGTGGCAAGCGTTGAAGACATTGATAAGGCCATTTGCCTCGGGTTGGGAAATCCCATGGGCCCTTTCCAGCTCATGGATCTTGTGGGGCTTGATGTCGTCCTGAACGCCCGAATGGGGATATATAATGAAACCCGGGAGCCAAATCATTTTCCCCCCAACATATTAAGAAACATGGTAAAGGCAGGTTATCTCGGCCGGAAAACAGGAAAAGGGTTTTACGAATAAAAATAAAGGAATCGTATTGTGGGACATGTAAAGCTTGAAAAAAAAGACAGGGTCGCTGTCATCACCATGAATCGTCCTGAGAAAAGGAATGCGTTAAACGCACAAGTTCGCCGGGAATTGTTCAAAGTTTTAAAAAAAATCGACTCGGATAAAAATATCAGGGCAACAATCATAACCGGGTCCGGAGAGGCATTTATTGCCGGAGCAGATATTTTGGCCATGAAGAACTATACTGTTGAGGACGCGGTTGAATCTTCCAGGCAGGGCAGTCAAATTTTTTCATTTCTGGAGAAAATGGACAGTCCGGTTATTGCAGCCATCAATGGATGGGCACTTGGGGGAGGTCTGGAACTTGCGCTGGCATGCGATATACGTATTTGCAGTTACAACGCACAATTCGGACAGCCTGAAATCAAGATAGGGATACTTCCGGGTTATGGCGCCACCATAAGACTGCCACGCATAGTCGGTATGGCAAAGGCCAAAGAGATGATCTATTTCGGGAAAATCATTACAGCCGAAGAAGCAGAAAAAATGGGTCTTGTTACAGAGGTTACTTCCCCTTCAAAACTCATGGAAAAAGCCATGGAATTAGCCAGGGAACTTTCTCTTGGGCCAGCATCGATTTCACTTGCAAAAAAAGCAATCAATTCAGCCTGTGATCTATATTCAAACGTGGCTTTTGAACGATCTTCAAAGATTTATGGAGATGCCTACAAAACCAATGATGCAAGAGAAGGCATTCTGGCTTATCTTGAAAAAAGAAAGCCGGTATTTAAAGGGATTTGATCAAATCGGTAATAAAATAAAATCATCGCGCCGCTGGCTGGTATTGATCATTGCAGGAATACTGTTCACTCTATCGCAGTTCTATCGCTCCTCTGTGGCGGTGATCACACCGAACCTTATACAGGACTTGAACCTTGGCGCCATCAAATACAACCCATAAAGACCGATACTATCGACAAATGGTTTTGTTAGAAACTCATTGTTCCGCGTTCCCGCTGACTGAAATATCCCTGGGGATCTTCCGGATATTCAATTGTATCGATGATACTCAGATAATGCTCTCCCTCCTCTTGTGCCATCAAAAAAATAAGACTTCATTTCAAAGGGATCATCAGCTGTGTTGGCTTTTGACTGGTAATAATTAATCCCCTCCTTTTCTAATTTAGCCGCAGTTTGAAGTGACTCAATATCTGTGGTCGCCCCTTTAATCTGTTCATCCATTTCAGACATTGCTGCTGCAAATATGTTATCCAATCGTTCACTGCTTTCCCGGGTCAGAACAACATCCAGCCATTTACCAGTTTCTGAAAGAGACTGGTAAAGCTGATTTATTTTTTTTATATGCCGGAGCTCCGCTCTGGTAAGCGATTCAAAAATATCTTTCGCCAATTTGCTTTCTACTTTATTCATGGCTTGCTGATAGTACCTGCTCCCGTCATCTTACATTTTCAGGGCTTCTTTCAGGGCCTCAATACGCTCATCTGTCATCTTCTCTCCTTTTTTGTGTATTCATTAGTTTTGTAATTTTAGATTGTGCAAAACCGCCTCAAGCACACCACCTGCCACAGCCCTGGCCTTATCAGAGAAGCTGTAACAATAATCCTTTTTGCATCTTGGATCAACATCCCCTATTTTCAAACCTTTTTTGACATGTGCACCTTGCATGATCAATCCACGCAACATTCCATCAAAGGGGGCTGTAACAGGTTTACCGTCGATGGAGCAAATAATATTTCCTTTCTTTACAAGGTCTCCAATTTCCCGTTTATGTGCGACCCGTCCTTGGCAGGGCGCCCTTAGGACCCTCTCTTCACCATAACCATTAACTCTGTCTGGAATTCCTGTATTGGGTATGGCCTGGCCTTGGTAAATTATGCTGCCCAGAAAGTGACCTCGTTTGGTTTCGATAACAGCATCAACATCCTTTTTCGCAGTAAATCCGGGACCAAGGGCCAGGGTGAAGGGTGCCATTTCAATGGCCATACCTTTGTTTTTTTTTGCCATTGTTGAATCAATAACCGCATAGGGTTTCAAGAGTTCAATAACGCGTGACTGCGGATCAATATAAACAGGAATATCACCTACTGAAATGGCGGAAATAATATCAGCCGGGGTTTTAGCAAGGACGGCTCTTACGCCTTCAACAACTGATTCACCATCAATCACCGCCTGGGCGTAAGCAACGGTTCTTCTGACCACCAGAGGTTTTTCCACCTCTAAAATAACAACTTTGAAACCGCACTTGTAAAGTTTGTGAGCAACAGCAGAAGCCAAATCTCCGCCACCTCGAATGACTATCAATTCACACTTCATTGGTTCTCCATTAAAATGATATAGACAGGTCTGTTCATCCTGTAATTTTGCGGAAGACCTTGTCTGTACTTGAACTTAGCGGGCTTTTTAGCGGGGCACATATTCCATTGTCTCTTGATTACAACCAGGACAGCCTAAAACAGGCATAAAACCTTAATAATATCTGCCGTCAAACTATGCTATCCCTATCTCAACATCAATAATTGCTTCATTAACAGCCTTTTCACAATGACACTGGGAACAACTATAGCTGTATTCCTCCGGCGGGGGGCCGAACGGTATGTCCTCCCCTTCTATCAATTTTCTGTTTTCGTTCATTTTTCACTTCCTCTAAGTTTTCAAACAGGTCATAAAGGATGCCATATCGTTACCAGCTCCATTTCATTTCCACAATATTAGCATTTCATTGGATCTATTCCATTTATTTCCTGATATCTTTCTCTGTATTTTTTAGTCCTTAGGTAATTGGAAAATATAAAATCACCAAAATTCAAATTGACTGGATATACTGATCATTATGCCCTTGAACAATCGTATTTATTTTTGAAGATTTTAATATTTCCGCCTGCCTTAATGAGTGGTGAGTATTGAGTGGTGAGTATTGAGTATTGAGTATTGAGGGAAGCTAAATTGACAAGTTGGTTCCCATGACTCATAACGCACAACTTTCATATAAAACCCGATTACTCAAAT
>JAQICW010000319.1 GCA_027858355.1 Desulfobacula sp. | reverse complement strand
TACAAAAGGATCAATTTTGTGGCCGCATAAAAATTGTCTGGCCTTCAATCGTTTCCCAGATGTTCCCATAAGTTCCAGAATAATAAGGCTGCCTTTGCCCGTGGCAACATGAATCCCTTCTTTGTCGCATTGAAAAATAACGCCGGGGTCATGCTGGGTTGGGATATCAGAGAAAGGGGTATCTGAGGGAGTGGCTTTATAAATTTTGATTATTTTATTCCCAAGAAGGGTGAATGCTCCGGGCCAGGGGGTCATGGCGTTAATGTGGGCACAGATCTGCTCGTTGGAAAGATTCCAGTCAATTTTGCCATCGACTTTTTTTAGCATTTTTACATAAGTTGCCTTTGAATGATCCTGGGGAGTTGGGTCAAGGCGGTTGTCCAGAATGGCATGAAGGGTTTCTACAATAAGATCAGCACTGATTAGTCCCAGCCTGTCATGGATATCCTGGGCAGTGTCCTGTTTAGATATAGGGGTTGAAGATGACAGCAAAAGGTCTCCTGCATCCATTTTTTTTGCCATGACCATGGTGGTAACCCCGGTTGTTCTGTCCATGCTCAGAATAGATGCCTGGATAGGAGAAGCTCCCCTGTATCTGGGTAAAAGGGATGCATGGATATTAATGGGCATTATTTTAGGAATGTTTAAAATCTCCTGGGAAAGGATCTGACCAAAGGCTGCTACAACAAAAAAATCAGGATTAAGGGATAAAAGCTTGTCTCTGGCCTCTTCTGTATTGAGATTTTCCGGTTGAAAAACATTAAGGCCAAGGTTCAGCGCAGCAGTCTTGACAGGTGAGGGTGCAAGTTTTTTTCCACGGCCTTTGGGCCTGTCCGGCTGGGTGACCACAAGGCTGATAAAAAAATCATCCTGTGCTGCCAGTTTCTGCAAAGCAGGTACACTGAAATCAGGTGTTCCCATGTAGATTATATGGGTCCTGGGTCTCACTGATCATCCTGCATTTTTGCCATCTTTTTTTTATACATGGTTCTTTTTAAGACGCTTATCCTGTCGATAAATAAGATGCCATCAAGATGATCGATTTCATGCTGCATGATGATGGCAAGAATACCCTGTGCCTCAAAGTCAAGCTGGTTGCCTTCAATATCAAGTGCTTTTACCCGCACTTTTTCATATCGTTTCACGTCTGTACTATAGTCAACAACGCTTAAACATGCTTCTTTTTCTGAAATAATACTGCCGGAACCGGCTATGATTTCAGGGTTTATCAAAGCTGTAACTTCTTGAACCGAGTCATCCTTATCTGGATTTGCTGCATTAGAGTCATAAACAATAACCCTTTTGTTTACACCTACCTGTGGGCTGGCAAGCCCGACCCCCGGTGCATTGAACATGGTTTCCCCCATGTCGGCAATCAAATTTTTTATTTCCTCACCAATGGTGTCAACCTTAATAGATGGCTGCAATAAGGATTTTTCAGGATATGTTAAGATTTTTCGAATAGCCATTTTTCTCTAATATGTCCTTTGTAATTTTAATATCTTTTTCAATCTGCTGGGAAAGTTCCTGAATACTGGAAAATTTTTTTTCATCCCTTAGTTTTTTAACCATATTGACACGGATTCTGGTGTCATAAATGTCATGGTTAAAATCAAGGATATGCACTTCAATGGTAAACATCTGGTCACCAAAGGTCGGTGCAAATCCAATATTGGCAACTCCCCAGAAATTGCCTTTAATTGTTTCCACATTGACAGCATAAACACCTATTTTGGGGCAGAGTTCATCATGAAGTTTGATATTGGCCGTGGGAAATCCCAGCTGGGTTCCGCCACGTTTCCGGCCTTTGATAACTTTCCCCCGTATTTGATAGTGCCGGCCAAGGTATTTCATGGCCTGGTCAACTTTTCCTTCCATGACGATTTCACGTATTCTTGTGCTGCTGATCCGTTCCAGATCTGAACCTGTATTATTTATCCAGGGAGAAACAATGGTTTCAAATCCCAGTCGGCCTTCTTCTTCTTTTAAGAGTTCAATATTCCCCTGCCGGTCTTTTCCAAATAAATAGTCTGCACCAATAATGATTGCTTTCATCCCGATTTTATTCACAAGAATTTTTTCAATAAAATCATGGGCAGTAATGGCGGCAAATGCCTTATCAAATGGGATACACAATAATATGTCGATCCCGCACTTTTCAATGAGTTCGATTTTCTGGTCTCGTCTCGTAATCAAGGCAGGCCCTGAAATTCCCAATGCTTTTAAGGGGTGAGGATCAAAGGTCATGGCAACGGATGTTCCATTGATTTGTTCTGCTTTTTCCAACACTTGCCGAAAAAGGCTCTGATGCCCTTTATGAACCCCGTCAAAGTTGCCTATGGTAATGACAGTATTTTTAAAGGGACGGTTAATTTGATCTATATTTTCTATTAATTTCATGGTTACCTTTTAAATTTGGAACAATAATCTTGACAAAATTTATAAACAAATATATATAGCCTAACTGTCATTTTTAAGCAATCTTTAATTGCCTGGAACAAGGCAGCAGAGGACAGCTTAGTGCCGAAGTGGCGGAATTGGTAGACGCACCAGTTTCAGGGACTGGCGAGCGTATGCTTGTGGGAGTTCGAATCTCCCCTTCGGCACCAGACAACCCCAGAGAGTTAAGCCGAAGTGGTGGAATTGGTAGACACGCTAGACTTAGGATCTAGTACCGCGAGGTGTGGAGGTTCAAGTCCTCTCTTCGGTACCA
>JAQICW010000283.1 GCA_027858355.1 Desulfobacula sp. | reverse complement strand
CGATTACTATGGATAGAGGATTGCAATAATGCAACATGATCGATTAACACACTTGGAAAATCTCATTGCCCGCAATCAGTGCCATTTCCATAAAATTGGAAAAGCCTTGAAAGAGATACGAGATAGCCGTCTGTATAAACTGATTCTTTTTGAGACTTTTGAAGCTTACACCAAAGCCCGCTGGGATTTAGGTAAATCCCATGCTTACCGACTGATTCAAGCTTATCAGGTTGTTAACAATTTATCCCCAATTGGGGACATCCTGCCCGGAAATGAGTCCCAGGTGCGTCCCCTGGTAAAATTAAACCCAGCTGAACAGCGTAAAGTCTGGAAAACTTTTTTAAACACCGGGATGGAAATCACAGCACCCAACATCAAAGAATTCATCGCTGGATGTAAAACATCCGCTAAAGAAGAACCAGTTGTGGATTTAACCGATCAAATCAGCAAGGAGTATATGGATGCTGTTCAAGCGATGTTGGAACAGGTTCGCATTGCACAAAATGATCACTGGCAGAAAACCTCCCGCCAGGCAGGGCTATTGTGGACCTCAGTTATTAGAGAAAAAATTTTATCAAAGGAGTCTGGCAATGGACACGGGTAATCTGACGCTGGATGATCGCTTTTATCTGTTGCTCCATAAAAAAATTATGAACAAAAGCGGTTCAGCCAAACGAAGGAGTAAAAAATATTACAAAGATCAATATAAGAAAACAGGCATCATTCCCGGTCCCCTCCTGCTTGTTGAAAAAGGCATCATGGAAGGCCGAAAATGTAGCGGTCGCCCCCGTTCTTTTGACGAACAGACTAAAAATCGGTTTGTGGAAATGATCATAGCTTCCTGTGATCCTTCAAGCCTGGGATTTATATTTATTACACAAAAGGCCAGAACCATTAAAAATTATCACTACTGGCTTGAAGAAGAGTTAAACCGGTCAATTTCCCTTGGTGCGCTCAGGCGTTGTGTTAAACGAGAGAACCTCAAAGTTTATCTGGATAAACCGGATTTTGAGGATGATGTTTCTGAGAGAAACAGTTTTAAACCAGAACCGGCGTTTGATTTGATCCAAATGGATGGTTGTAAATTTCGGTATCTAAAAATCAGAAATGATAATGGTTATTGGCAAAAACCCCAGGTAATCGAATTTTTCGATACCAGTTCACGGGACATGTTCGTTCTGGATGCATATTTTAGCGAAAGCAGCTTGAACTCTGTGGATCTTTTTATCCAATTTTTACTCAGCACGCCGTTCCCCCACAAGAAAATCCGAATCAGGCCGGATAATGCCAAGGGTTTTTTGAATCTCAAACGAGCCATTAATGCTTTGAATCTAAAACATTCAACCCCGGATGGATTTTATATGGAGCCTGACTTTTCAAGAATTCATGCCCCCAAAGACAAGGCTCACCTGGAGTCTTCTCATCGCAGTCTCCACAATTTTGAAATCCGAATTATCAAGGCATTTGAGAACAGAATCAAAAAGACCATACCAGAGTTTATCTTTAGTAATGGGAAAAAAGAGAAAATCACCGTTACCTGCCTTGATATCAGCCTGCATGATTTAAAAGCAAGCCCGTTATTGGAAGAGTATCGCCATGAACACAACAGCAACCGGCATTATTTTAGTGAAAAAGGAAAAGTCTCAGCCTGGGTCCCGGATCAAAAGCTTGCTTTATTTTTCTCAACCGGGATTGATACCCTGGCCTTTTCTCCAGCTCAGGTAAAACAATATTTGAAATACGGATTTCAAAAGGTACAAGCCACAGTATCAAAAAAGAAGACCATCAGGCATGACAATCAGGACTATTATGTAACCCTTGGTGTAGAATTATTCAGCAGTCATAAAAGTACACCCGTGCAAATATCCAAATACAATGACAAGCTTTTTATTTTTGAGCCCAAAGATAACGGCATTCTTTTGGGAGAAGCGCTTGCTAAAAAGCCTTTTGAAAAACCAAAATCATTAGCTGTGCAGCCCGATGCAAATGAGCTGGATACGATTATCGCCTTTTTGGAACAAAACTGCATGGTGGTCGATCGCCCAACCTTGATTGAAACCTATCATAAAGGTCTGCCCTTAGGATTGGCAAAACAAATTTTTAACCATAACCAAAAAAGGTACATCGCCTATTCAAAAAAAATGAGGCAGCCTGAGAACAGAAAAGGCCTGGCGCTATTTAATGCATTTATCCTTGACTGTCAAAATCATCAACGCAAGAGCAATGTGGCTCCTTATGCTTCCCATGGAGAAATATAACATGAAAGAAGATTTTATCAGTGATAAACGGCGTGTCTCATACTTAAGCGCTGCTTATAATCGAATTTACCGTGGACAGAGTGTATTAATTGAAGGCGATTTTGGTGCGGGGAAAACCCGTTTTTTAGAACTATTACGCCCAAAAAAGCTAAATGCCGTATGGGTAGAATCGCTGTTCAACGTGCATGAGACCCTGGCTTCTATTTTAAAGGAATTGAATTATGATGCAAAAGCCACCTACCGACGCACACCGGAATATTTAAAAATGATATGCCACCTGTCCAGCTGCTTTATTATAATAGATGAGGCTAATGATCTTGATCCCCGGGTGTGGCCATATTTTAAACGAATTATTGATGCAGGTGTTCCTATTATATTTGCTGGATTACCAAAGGTCAGAACTTTTTTAACCAGCGAGCATCCAGATATACTTAGTCGTTTAAAAACCCTGATCTTATATCCCATTGTGGTTGAAAAATTCATTGCTGAATATAAGGATATACAACAGGAAGCCATTGAACAAATCTATATGGCGGTCAAAGGTGATATGCGTAAATTTAAAGAAATATGCACAGACTGCCGGGATAGGGCAAAAGAGTTGAATTACAAATTTGTTGACCTCAATCTCGCTTTGGAGTTTATTGCCGACCTTCCTCCTCAATAATGCCATAAAAGGCTAATACAACCTCAAACACCTTCATAGACCATCACGCTGGCTTTATCAGCGAATGGTCTACTCCTTTTTTTACAATCCTCCTTATCAAAATTTATAAACGTAGACATCCCTGCACCCATTGTTTAAAATTATTATAAAATCGCACTAAACCATTGTAAAAACAGAGAAATTATTCAAGCGTTACAGTATTTTGCCACTATGCCATTGCAACGATTGTCATGTAAGCTATTGATTTTATGAGTGCTATGATAAGTTTTGTAAAAATAACGGCCTTAAAAAAGCGTTACAGTATTTGCATCTCATCATCCTTGTGATGTTTAAAATTTTTGCGCAAGAAGGGGGACATCCCCTTTTCGATCCCCTAGGCAGGCATTTTTTTTTAACATATCGTCAGTGAAACATTTACCGATTCCAAACTACCCGATGACTATAGCCCGTAGTCCGGTTTTTGAAATTCATTCAGTTTGATAAAATTAATTTTTAATTTGTGTCCATGATAAAGATTCATACAGAGATCTTTCAGACTATCAGGCACGTTTAATAAAGGGAGCTTAAGGATACTATTTGAATGGTTGAATATTGGAAAAGTTATGAATTGTTATAATTATTCATGAATCCTTAAATCATCAACAATTCAACCGGTATCTTTATTCATATTGGATCAAATTCACGTTACAATAATTATTCTAATAATGCAAAAAATTTCGACCTGTGCAATTGAAAAATTGACATAGTATCAGCAGCTTAATAAAATAAGTGTTACATTTAAATAATTATTAATTGGAGGGAGGGGGGTAGACATCCGGCGCATAAGAGAATAT
>JAQICW010000193.1 GCA_027858355.1 Desulfobacula sp. | reverse complement strand
TCTATGTCGTGTTGACGGCTACAGGGATCGCTCTGCTGGCAGCATCAGGCATCGGCTGGTTCAAGGCGGTGCTTTATGCGTTTGCAGCCGTCTCCACAGGAGGATTTTCCCCCCATGACAGAAGTCTGGCCGGGATAGAAGGCCCATGGGCTCAGTCAATGGTGATTCTTGTGTCCGTGGCTGACAATCTCATGCAATTCGTCAACAGATAAAGAGGTGAGATAGGCTCTAAAAGAGTTTTCATCTTTGAAAATATTACTTGACGTATCTTTCATTGAATAGGCCAAAATTTGACCTGACCCCACGCTCCCTTAATTAACGCCGTTTTTTGGTGTCGAATTGAGTGTTTTGTTATGTTTTTTTGTAGAAATAATCCGAATATATAATACACCAAGAATTGCGGAAAGAACTGAGGCGACCAAAATTGATGTTTTTGCGTTATGGAGATGCGCGGGTTGCGCGTCAAAACCCAGTGTGGCGATAAAAGTAGACATGGTGAAGCCTATCCCTGCAATGAGCGAAACACCTATGACATGTTCTAAATTAACGTCATCAGGTAAGCAGCCAATTTTGTAGCGCAGGCCCAGCCAGCAAGCACCTGAGATACCAATAAATTTTCCAATTACGAGCCCAGTAATAATTCCTAATCCAATTGGATGCTGGAGGCTAGCGGCAAATGAGCTTAAGCCAAATACTACGCCAGCATTAGTCAACGCAAACATCGGTAAGATAAATATTGCTACCGGTAAGTCCAGTGCATCTTCCCAGCGACGTAGAGGTGTGCTGGCACGTTCCGCAACATCGCGCACCTCTATCACTTGTTCATGATCTCGTCTGCTTCCGAGTACATTCAACTCTTTTGTTTTTTTCTGCATTGCGCTGTTTATCGATTCTGTTTTATCGAGCAATCTTCCTGACGCTAACTTGGGTCTTGCTGGCACCGTCAAGGCAATTGCGACACCGGCAACCGTGGGGTGAACGCCGGACTTGAGCATCGCCCACCACGCTGCAACGCCGATGATAATATAGAATAGCGGCTGGCGAACTCCTGCGTAATTTGCCACTGCCAAAAACGCAATAAGCGTAAATGCACTTAAAAGGTGCATTACAGATATTTCCTGAGTGTAAAATATTGCAATAACCAGTATCGCTCCGACATCGTCGACAATGGCGAGGCCAACGATGAAAGCCAAGAGGCTAACAGGTATATGTTTTTTCAAGATAGTAAGGACACCCAACGCAAACGCGGCATCGGTTGCCATTGGTATACCCCATCCAATCTGTGTATCAAGTGACCAATTGAACAAAGAATAAATCACAGCCGGACAAACCATTCCACCGACGGCACATAAAATCAGCATACGTCGATTTTCAGGTATAGCAAGGTCTCCGGCAAGTACTTCCCGTTTGATCTCAAGACCGAGCAGAAAAAAAAATATCACCATCAAACCATCATTAATAATGTGTTTGAGTGAAGCCCGTAGCTCAAATTCTCCAACAAAAAAACCAATCGGTGTGTGTATCAGATTCTGGTAGGTAGAAGAATAAGCTGAATTCGCCCACCAAAGGGCCACAATTGTAGCGATCAGAAGAAATAGGCTGGAGGTTGTCTGGGAGCGAATGAAACTGGAAAATGGATCATGCATATTTTCCAGGCCACGCTGCAATACATTTTTAGAGTCGTTGGTCATCTTAATGAACTGAAATTAGTGAACTCTTTTATCTGACGGGCCAGTTCCTTACCCGCTGCTTCCAGTTTAACAAAATCAGCCTCAGTGGGAGCTCCCTGGAATTCCAGACTCTCCATGATATCCCACCCCGCTTTTTCTGTACGAACACGGAAATCTTTTTCTGCGCCTCCGCTCCATCCAAAAGAGCCGACTCTCAAAACCTTTTTATTTTTAACCTTTTTCACCATAAGATCTTCTATCACCTGGGCCATGGGAGGGAAAATTTTATACTCATAGGTCGGCATGGCAAAAATAAGGCCAGCTGATTTCCAAGCCGATGCCAGGATATGTCCCAGATCATCCTGGGGGACACGAAACTGGGTAACTGCAATCCCTTCAGACTGCAATCCCCTGATGAGGGGAGAAACAGCTTTTCCAGTATTCCCATACATGGAGGCCCAGACAAGGCAGACCTCTGGTTCTGCCGGACCTTTAGCATAGGAAGCATACCGCTTATAATGATTTATGATAACCAAAGGATTTTTTCTCCAGATGATACCATGGGAAGGAGCAATAACTTTAATGTCCAGACTGGCCAGTTTATCAATGGCTTTCTCGACAAAAAGAGAAAAGGACGCCACAATATTGGCATAGTATCGCAGGGCTTCCTGCTCATAAAAAGCAGCTCTCTCCGTGGATAATTGATCATCAAAAGCCTGGTCTTCCACGGTCCCATAGGAACCGAACGCATCACAGGAAAAAAATATTTTTTCCGCTGCCAGGTAGGATCCCATCGTTTCAGGCCAATGAACATTGGGAATCATATAAAAGTAGAGAATCATACCGTCTCCCAGATCCAGGGTATCTCCATCCTTAACAACATCTATACGGTCGACAGGAAGAAAACAAAATTCCTGTAACAGGGGAACAGCCTTTGCTGAACAAATGAAACGGGCCTTGCTGTTTTTTTCAGCAAACGATCTGAGCATCCCCGAATGATCCGGTTCCATGTGATTGACAATGACATAATCCAATTCTTCCAGTGTGAAACCAGACTGTTCAACCTGAAGTGTGAACGCATCGGTTAACTGGCAAATATCCTGGGTCATGTCAATAAGCGCTGTTTTTTGCCCTCTTACCATATAACTATTAATACTGACCCCATTGGGTACAGGCCATAATCCTTCAAAAAGATATCCTTTTTCTTCTATGTTAACGCCCAGACGTGTCACTCGGTCACTCATTTTAACAACATTCATACACCGCTCCTCCATATAATTTTATTTGATTCACTTATTTAAGGATAGGCTAAAATCTCTATTCTGTATCAATTCGGATAGTATTATCAATGTTTTTTACATCTATGAGTTCTGCATTGATGAGCTTGGTCTCTATTTCATTTGCAGCC
>JAQICW010000213.1 GCA_027858355.1 Desulfobacula sp. | reverse complement strand
ATTCAAGGATTATTTTGACTGGGCGGAAATTGCCTGCAAGGCACCTTCCCACAGGATACTGGCCATGCTCAGGGGACAAAAAGAGTCTATCCTTTCGATGCATGTCTTGCCGGATGAGGAAAAAGCGCTACACCTTATTGAAAACCAGTATATAAAAAATCAATTCCGGTCAGCAATGGAAGTGATAATAGCCATAAAAGACAGTTATAAAAGACTTTTATCCAAATCCATTGAAAAAGAATATATTCATCAATTAAAATCATTGGCAGACGAAACTGCTATCAATATTTTTGCCGGGAATTTAAAGGAACTTTTGCTGTCTGCCCCCATGGGTCAGAAAAGAATCCTTGCCATTGATCCCGGGTTTAGAACAGGATGTAAGGTGGTCTGCCTTGATGCACAGGGGCAGCTTTTGCACCATGATCTGATCTTTCCCCATCACAACAATGATGAAAAAGCAAAAAAGATTGTGTTAAATCTCGTGAAAACATACAAGATTGAGGCCATTGCCATTGGTAATGGAACGGCAGGACGGGAGACTGAGGCGTTTGTAAAAGGACTGGATCTGGATAGCAATATTCATATTGTCATGGTGGATGAGAGCGGGGCTTCCATTTATTCGGCATCAAAACTTGCCAGAGAAGAATTTCCTGATCACGATATCACGGTCAGAGGTGCTGTTTCCATTGGCAGGAGACTTTTGGACCCTTTGGCCGAACTTGTCAAGCTGGATCCAAAATCCATTGGTGTGGGCCAGTATCAGCATGATGTGGATCAAAAATTATTGAGAAAATCCCTGGATGATGTGGTGGTATCCTGTGTGAATCAGGTCGGGGTTGAGGCCAACACGGCCAGCAGGGAATTGCTTTCCCAGGTATCTGGCTTAAATGATACCATTGCCGCCAATATGGTTCTATTCCGCAATGAAAATGGTCCCTTCAGATCAAGAAAAGATTTTTTAAAAGTGCCAAGGCTTGGGCCAAAGGCATTTGAGCAGGCCGCAGGTTTTTTAAGAATTCATAATGCAGGCAACCCTTTGGATAGAAGCGGTATCCATCCTGAATCCTATAAAATTGTCGGAAAAATGGCAAAAGATGTCGGGCTTAGCATTGAGGACCTTATGATGAATAGCCTTGAGATAAAAAGGATTCAATTGACTCGGTATGTAACCGTTATCATTGGTATGCCAACACTTAAAGATATTGCAAAAGAACTGGCAATCCCTGGCCGTGACCCCAGAAAAGAATTCCAGGCCTTTTCCTTTGACAATACCATACATGATATAAAAGATCTTGTGCCCGGGATGAAAGTGCCGGGGATTGTGACAAATGTCACTGCCTTTGGTGCCTTTGTGGACATCGGGGTTCACCAGGACGGCCTTGTTCATATCAGTCAACTGGCAGATCGTTTTGTAAAAGATCCCAATGAAATTGTTACAGTCCGGCAGGCAGTTATCGTAACAATCCTGGAAAAGGATGTGAAAAGAAAAAGGATCTCTCTTTCCATGAAGGAAAAGTAATAGCGGTTTTATCTTTTAAAGCCCATCTTGAAAAAAGTTAATCAAACCATTACACTTATAAAAGACAAAAATAGTGAGATTGAAAAGGAGTGACACCCAAAACTAAAGTATTTTTTATAAAAAGGAGATATCCAATGGCCACAACAAAATTAGCAGGAAACCTTGTCCAACTGGCAGGTGAATTTCCAGGTAAAGAAACGAGTGTAAAAAACTTTTCAGCTGTCAAACAGGATCTATCAGAGTTTTCCCTGGAAGATTTTTCCGGGAAACGAAAAGTTTTAAATATTTTCCCCAGTATTGATACAGATGTCTGCGCAACATCTGTCAGAACATTTAATCAAAAAGCCGCAGAACTTGAAAATACTCAGGTTATTTGCCTTTCCCTTGATCTGCCCTTTGCCCACAAACGTTTCTGCGGTGCAGAAGGGATAGAAAATGTTGTAACGGGTTCGCTATTTCGTAACCCTGATTTTGCAAAGGATTATGGACTTTTGATTGAAGATGGTCCTTTAAAAGGGTTGACTGCAAGGGCGGTTATTGTTCTGGACGAGAACAATAAAATATTGCATGCAAAGCTTGTTGATGACATTACCCATGAACCAGATTATAACGCGGCACTGGCAGTATTATAATCAGGAAAAAATAAAAACCTCTGCTTAATTTCGCAAATCTTATAGTCGATATTAAGCAGAAGTTTTTTGTATAGATTTGATTTCGGATTTGACTATCCGTGGTGTAATCGGTAGTAAAAAAGGAAGATAATTTTTTTCTACCTGGAAATAATAGAGCTTCTTGATTATACTTGAGTTTTAACCATTAACCAAAATATTTGGAGAGATCTCATGAAAAGCGTTCTTAAATGGTTATTCATCATTGGCGGTATTTTTTTAGTTCTTATTATTGCCGCCGTCATTATTATCCCTCAATTTGTTGATGTTAAAAAATATAAACCCATAATTGAACAAAAAGTTGTAGAGGCTACAGGTCGCTCTTTTACCCTTGGGGATGACATAGATGTATCTGTCTTCCCCTGGGTTGGCGTAAAACTGACAGATCTTCAATTAGGTAATCCAGTTGGATACAAAGAAAAAAGTATGGTATCTGTGAAGAATTTTGAGGTCAGACTCAAGGTGATGCCACTTTTGTCAAAGCGAATAGAAGTTAAAACATTTGTTCTGGATGGCCCTGTGATTTATCTGGAAAAATTAAAAAATGGTACAGCCAACTGGCAGGGGATTGGTGCGAAACAAGAGAAGAAAGCTGTTGCGGAAAAGAAGACAGAAAAACCCTCTTCTGAAAAGGGTCTGCCCATTGCAGCTTTGCAGGTAGACAATTTTTCCATTACAAACGGTCAAATGATATATGTGGATCAAGGAACAAATGTTAAAAAACATATATCAGACCTGAATTTAAATTTAGAGAATATCAGTCTTGAAAATCCTGTTGGAATTTCATTTGCTGCCATGATTGACGGAAAACCGGTTTCCCTTGAGGGTACGGCCGGTCCTATTGGGAAGGAACCGGGTAAAGGCACAATGGCAATTGATGTTGTTGTAAAAGCTTTGGAAGAACTGGAAATAACATTAAAGGGTAATATTATCGATCCTCTGGCCAAGCAGGCCTTTGATCTTGAACTGAACATATCTTCTTTTTCACCCAGAAAACTTCTGGCTGCCCTGGATCAAAAATTTCCTGTTCAGACAAAAGATCCAAAAGTATTGGATGCCCTGTCTTTAAAAACACGATTAAAAGGGAACCCGGCCAGTGTGTCCCTGTCAGAAGGCCAGCTCCAATTAGATGATTCAAAATTGATATTTTCAGCTTCAGCCAAAGAGTTTTCTATGCCCAACCTGAAGTTTGATCTTCAATTGGACGAGATCGACCTTGACCGGTATCTGCCTGAACCCCCGGCAAAACAAGAAATGTCTGGGGCAGGTGGTACCACATCATCAAAAAAAGCTGAATCTGCTGAGTCGGCAAAGAAAAAAACAGATTATGGGCCCTTGCGAAAACTGGTTCTGGATGGAAAGGTTAAGGTCGGCAAATTAAAGGCCCATGGCGCAATAGTTGAAAATATTGACGTCCATATTATGGCAAAAAATGGCATTGTCACCATAGATCCGTTGGGCTTGAATCTTTACCAGGGAAGTGTTGCATCAAAACTGGTACTTAATGTTCAAAAAAATGATCCCCTGACAAAAGTGACCATTGATGCCAAAGGTATTCAGGCAGGACCTTTGATGAAAGATGCTCTGCAAAAGGAATTGATTGAAGGAACGCTGCAAACCAAGGCAGAACTTTCCATGACAGGTGAAACCCCTGATATGATCAAGCAGACATTGACAGGACAAGGGGAACTCTTGTTTACTGATGGTGCAATTATCGGTATTGATCTTGCCGGTATGGTGCGAAATGTCACGGCTAAGTTTGGGGCGGGGGAACAGGCAAAAGAAAAACCAAGGACTGATTTTGCAGAATTGAAAATTCCTTTTACTGCTAAAAATGGTCTTATCAATACAGACGGAACCAGTCTGATGTCTCCTTTGGTGCGGGTTATGGCAACAGGAGATGTCAATCTTGTAAAAGAGGAGCTTGATTTAAGGGTGGAGCCCAAATTTGTTGCTACTCTGAAAGGCCAGGGGGATGAAAAACAAAGATCGGGTTTGATGGTACCGGTTCTGATTACAGGCGATTTTGCTTCTCCTAAAATCCGCCCCGACCTTGCAGGCTTGATAGGTGGCAAGGGCCTTCCGAATACGGAAGGATTAAAACAGGTATTGGGCACAAAAGTAGACTCCAAAGAAAAAATTGAATCTATCAAGGAAGATGTGACAAAGCAGATTAAGAGCCTGTTGCCTGGTTTCACAAAATAGAATCAGGTTTATTAATTCCAGGGGTGTTGTTAAAAAATTTAACAGAGCTTTTGAAAAAAGTCTTTAATAAATAGAAGCAAAAAAAAATCTTATAACCCTAGAACAAAGATTGAGGTAATTATGGATGTAACTTTCAACGGCGCAGCAGGTGAAGTGACAGGATCAATGCATCTTCTGGATACAGGCAAAGATAAAATTCTTTTTGATTGCGGTATGTTCCAGGGCAGGCGAAAAGAAAGCAAAGAAAAAAATCAAATCTTTCCCATTGATAGAAGCAAGATCACCAATATGATTCTATCCCATGCTCATATTGATCACTCAGGTCGGATCCCCTTACTGACAAAAGAGGCTTTTTCTGGCCGCGTGGTGACAACCCGTCCCACGGCAGATGCCCTGGATTATCTGTTGATGGACAGCGGTCATATCCAGGAATCAGATGCACAATATTTGAACTATAAATCACTTAGGTCTTTTTTACGACAATCGGAACAGAATAATGTCAAGCAGGAGGTCTCTAACAGGCAAAGAAGTGACATAAAAAAAATGTTGAAAAAGAATGCTCATGAACTCAACATCGATGTTATTCATAAGCTTCAAAAACAGCATGAACTTGATATTGTCACACCTCTTTATACCATGGATGAGGCAAAACAATCCCTTGGATTTATTGATGGATATCCCTTTAATTATCCTGTGACCATTGGTGAAAATATCACGGTAAAGTTTTATGTGGCCGGTCATATCCTTGGATCAGCTTTTTCAGTTGTGACCATTAAAAGAGATGGTAAAACAACCCGGGTGCTGTATACGGGGGATGTGGGCCGGTTTGGAAAACCCATATTAAGGGATCCAACCCTGGCCTTTGATGAGGAAGACCTTGATATTGATCTGTTCATCACAGAAAGTACCTATGGCGACAGGGAACACGAGCCTGTTGAAGATCTGGGATCAAGACTGAAAAAAGTGTTAAATGATACATTTGAAAGGGGCGGGTCTGTGATTATTCCCTCCTTTGCTTTTGGTAGAACCCAGGAATTGATTTATATCCTTCATGAGCTTTATGATAAAGGAGATGTGCCAAGACGACCCGTTTATGTTGACAGTCCTTTGGCAACCAACCTTACCAAGGTGTTTGGCGAACACCCAGAGGCTTATGATAAAGAAACCCATGAAACCTTTCTTGAAAAAGGGAAAAATCCATTTCAGTTTGAGAAAATCAAGTTTGTTCAGACAGTGGAAGAATCCATGCAGTTGAATAAGGATAATTCTTCCCACGTGGTGATATCTGCTTCGGGAATGTGTGAAGCTGGAAGAATTCTGCATCATCTTCGATATAAGGTTCATGATCCGAAAAACACCATCCTGCTGGTGGGATATATGGCTGAAAATACCTTGGGCAGGCGGATTGAAGATCTGGGTGCACAGGCTAATGAATCAGGGAATAATGGAGAAGCCCCGGAAATAAAGATTTTGGGGAAAATTTATCCTTTGCGGGCAAAAGTTGAAAAAATTGGTGGATTCAGTGCCCATGCAGACAAGCATGAACTTGAGAAAATTATTACGGGATCAAATCTTCGAATAAAGAAAATCGGTATTGTCCATGGGGAGGAGGCTCAAAGTGCTGCCTTTGCAAAGCATCTTCAACAAAAAGGCTATGAAACAATTATCCCCAAACTCGGTGATAAGATAACAATATAAAGCATCTCAACCCAAAGGGGATTGGATTTGCAAACTTCATGATTTATGAAGGAGATCTCTATGCATCGCTTTTAATGGTGATGTGTACTGTTGGGCTTTGCTCAGGCGAGGTTGTGGCCTTTACCCCATATTTCAGGCTGGCTATTGCCTACAATTTTCTTGCTCTGGTGCCGGCAATGGTGGTCATGCTGGCTGAAAAGGTTCGGTTGAAATCAGAGACATTACATCTGGAATATGAGGGCCAAATCCTTCAGGCCAGTGTCAGCGCTGGGATAGCAACCTGTGTGCCCGATCAAAAGGATAAACCCCAATCCTTGATATTAAAAGCAGATAAAGCGCTTTATCAATCCAAAGCAAACGGCCGGAATCAAGTTATAGAAAATTGCTGATCGCTTATTTTTTTTGCCAATCACCTAATATGCCATGAACTATGCCCGGGATATAACATAAATTGGAAACACATAATCTGCCTGACCAAATAGTATGGTCAACATGCAATGTTAACTGTGGCAGCAGGTGTCCTGTAAGGCTGCATGTGAAAAATGGATCCGTTGTAAGGGTGGAGACGGATATAACCGACGATGATTCTTCTGGAACCGGTTTTGCTTTTATTATTCTTTTTGCCGATTGGGGCTGTAACTTATAAAAAAGGTAAAAAATGAAGATAGAAAAATCACATAAAATCGGATATTTTGATATTGATCCTGAGTTTAAATTAAGGGTTCAGTCAACGGCCCGGTTTTTCCAGGAAATGGCGACGTTTCATTCAACACAGATAGGGGCAGGTCCTGATTTCCTGTTTGCAAAAGGTGTGGTCTGGCTTCTTCACCGTCTGGAAATCGAGTTTTTCCGCTATCCAAAACTTGGCGAGGAACTTTGGCTTACAACCTGGTCAAGGGGATTTAACGCCTATAAAGGATTCAGGGAGTATCATATATATTCATCTCAAGGGGATATTGCCAGGGGATCAGGTGTCTGGCTTTTTTATGATTTCAAACGAAAGCGGATCTTAAAAGTGCCGGCCCAGATTTCCGGGCTGTATGAGATTGAAAAAGAGAAATGGTTTGACAAGGAAATTGATGACTGGCAGGCCTGCGGGAAGATTCAGCCGGAACAGGTAATGGATATCAGTCTGCGTTATTCAGATTTTGATGTGAACGGGCATGTGAATAATACCATATATCTGGGATTCCTGGAAACTTTGTATCATAATACGATAAACACCAATGGAAAGCCGATAAAGAATATTAAAATCAGATTCAACCGTGAAATCGGCAGAACAAAAGAAAGGGTTCAATCAGGCTGGAAAAAGGATAATGGTGTGTATCATTGCAATATATTTGATGATTCAACCTTGTACGCTGATGCCCAGATTATTCCCATGAATAGTTAAAAAATGGACTGATAAAAAGCGGACAGATCAAAAATGGATACGTAAAAAATGTAGCAAAGGAGACAAGATGGGGCAAAGATTTGAGGTTTTGGTAAAAGATTTGAACAAAAAATATCCTTCCGGTCTGTTTGACTTTCAGGATACATCGGAACTGGAACCCTTAGACAGCATTATTGGTCAAAAACGAGCTGTTGAAGCCATTGATTTTGGGTTGAATATGAAAGGCCCGGAGTATAATATTTTTGTCACAGGCCTGGAAGGCACTGGCAAATCGACCATTGTCAAAAAGCTTCTTCTTGAGTATGCCAAAAGTCGTGAAACATCGGAAGACCTTTGCCTGGTTAATAATTTTGAGGATGAGTATTGTCCTGTTGTTATTGAAATGCCGGCAGGATCGGCTGTCTATTTCAGTCAAAGCATGACCCAGTTTATTGAAGTGCTAAAGACCAAAATTCTTGAATTTTTTGAAACATCATCTTTTCAGGAGGATCAAGCTAAAATTTACAAAGAATATTCAACCCGGCAAAAAAAATTACTTGAGGATGTTGAACATCTTGCTCAAAGTAAAGGGCTATCAATAGTCAGGACAGAAAATGATTACCAGGTTGTCCCAGTGTCAGATGGTCAGCCCATGTCCCAGGAAGCGTATCTTGCCCTTGATGAAGCAGCACGGCAGGAAATTGATACAAAATCCGTACCCGTTGAAGAAAGACTTAATGAATCTCTTCTTGAAATAACTAAGCTTGGAGATGAAATGAAAGTCGTTTTAAAGGGGAGCGTCACTTCAAAAACAGAACAGCTTATTTCAGAACTAATTGATCCTGTGAGGTATTATTTCAGGCAATGCAAAGATATTCAAACCTATCTGAAAAATGTCAAGGATGATATTATTAATAATATTGCCATGTTTATGGGGGGTAAAGGCCAGGAGGATGCTGAAGGCAAGAAGTTCCAGGAAATGACGGGTTCTCTTGTGAAAAGATATCAGGTCAATGTCCTGGTGGATCGAAGGCGGGAAAAAGGGGCGCCCGTTGTTTTTGAGCCAAATCCCAGTTTTCATAACCTTTTTGGGAAAATTGAAAAAAAACCAATCATGGGAACATTTGAGACTGATTTTACAATGGTTCAGGCCGGTTCTCTGTTGAAAGCCAATAAAGGCTATCTTATTCTTAATATTGAACCTTTTTTAATGAATCTCCCCGTGTGGGAATCTTTAAAAAGAACACTGCAGGACTCGATGCTCAGGATTGAAGATACGCCTGACCAGGCAGATTATGGTATGCCTTCATTAAAGCCCGCTCCCATACCATTGAATGTCAAGGTGATCCTTGTGGGCGGGTATGAACCCTTTAGAATTTTGCAGAGCACGGATTTAAGATTCAATAAAATATTTAAGGTCAGGGCGGATTTTGATTATGAGGCAGGACTGACAGATGAGAATTTGTATAATTATGCCAGGTTTATTGCCCGGGTGTGTAAAAAAGAAAATTTGCTGAGTTTTACGCCGGATGGTGTGTGGGCTGTGATTGAATATGGAAACAGGATGGTTTCTGATCGGAAAAAACTCTCCCTTAGATTTGGTCAGATACTTGGAATTTTAAAAGAAGCTGATTATTGGGCGAAAAAGGATAATGCTCTTGTGGTTTCTGAAGGATATGTAATCCGGGCGAACAGCCAGCACAGGTTTCGCCATAACCTTTACGAAGAAAAAGTAATGGAGCAATTTGATGATCAATCCGTTCTGCTGGATGTAAAAGGAAAGATAATAGGCCAGGTAAATGCCCTTGCTGTCTATGATATGGGCGAAATAGCTTTTGGAAGGCCCACACGGATTACGGCAGAATCCTATATGGGAACTCCCGGCATCATTAATGTTGAACATGAATCTGATCTTTCGGGTGAGACACATGATAAAGGGGTAATGATTGTTGCAGGTTTTCTTGGTAGAATGTTTGCTCAAAATTGTCCTTTAAGTGTGAGTATCAGTATTACATTTGAGCAAAGTTACGATGGGATTGACGGTGACAGTGCCTCTTCCACAGAGTTGTATGCGGTGCTTTCAAGTCTTTCCGGTATCCCTGTCCGCCAGGAAATAGCTGTAACAGGGTCCGTGAATCAAAAGGGTGAAATCCAGGCAATTGGCGGTGTGAATGAAAAAATAGAAGGATTCTATGATACCTGTGTAAAAAAAGGGATCACCAAAACCCAGGGGGTCATGATCCCTTCTTCAAATGTGAAAAATCTTGTTTTGAGAAAAGATGTGGTCCAGGCCATCGAGAAAAAACAATTTCATATTTACAAGGTCAGCACCATTGAACAGGGAATTGAAGTTCTTACGGGGGTAAGGGCAGGGCAGCCAGATTCAAATTTTTCTTATCCTGAAAATACTGTTTTTGGTAAGGTCCAGGAAAAACTGAAAAAATACCATGAGTTATCCATGAGATATGGGAAATAAATCGCTTGTTAATTATTTTGCATTTTGTTAGTTGAAAAATCGGTTGCGTTCCCATGACGGGTGTGGGAAAGATAATGGTTCTGGATTTGAAAATAAAAACAGGAAATGTTTTATGAACCATGAAAAATTACTGATCCTGGCTGTGGATGATAATCCCCAGAACCTCCAGTTTCTGGGCAAGCTTCTTTCCAATAACGGATATGAAGTGGGCATGGCCCTGAACGGCCAGCAGGCATTGAATTTTGTGAAAAAAAATGACCCTGATCTGATTTTGATGGATATCATGATGCCTGACATGGACGGGTATGAAGTGTGTGAAAGAATAAAAAAGGATTTTTTTGCTCAACAGATTCCCATTATTTTTCTCACGGCCCTGACGGGGTCAGAAGATATTTTAAAAGGCTTTGATGCTGGTGGTGTGGATTATGTCACCAAACCTTTTAACCCGGCTGAACTGCTTGCCAGGATAAAAACCCATATTGAAATAAGAATACTCAGGGGGCTTCTTCCCATGTGTTCCAGGTGTAAGAAAATAAGAGATGATGAAGGGTTCTGGAAACAGGTGGATTCATACATTGAGGAACATTCCCAGGTCACGTTTTCCCAGGGTATCTGCCCGGACTGCCTGATCAATCTTTACGGGGATAAAGACTGGTTTACAAAGAAAAAATAAAGTCTTTTTGGATTGCTTTTTTCAAGGAGCTCCTTATTTTATCTAAATATGAAAATAAATAATTACGATGGGAGTATATATGAGTAAAGTAATTGCAATGTCTGGCAAGGGTGGAGTTGGAAAAACAACGGTTTCAGCACTTGTGATCCGATATTTTATAAAGCATCAGAATGATCCGATTCTTGCCATTGATGCAGATCCAAATAGTAACCTGGGTGAAACCCTTGGGATGAGTATAGAAAAAACAGTGGGTGATATCCGGGAAAATTTCATGAAAAATCCCCAGGGTGTTCCCTCTGGTATGGATAAAATGCTGTATCTTGAAATGCTCATGAACCAGGTGTTGATAGAGCAGAAGGCCTTTGATCTTCTGGTCATGGGCCGTCAGGAAGGTCAGGGATGTTATTGCATGGTTAATAATATTCTTAACCGGTTTGCCGAAGAACTGGAAGGCAATTATAAATACCTTCTAGTGGATAATGAAGCCGGGATGGAGCATTTAAGCCGGAGAACCAGCGGTAAGGTGGACATCCTTCTCATGGTAACAGACTATGCCTTAAGGGGCCTGAGAGCTGTGGGACGAATCAATGAAATGCTGGGCGATCTTAAGCTTAGTGTAAAACATAAGGGCCTGATCGTTAACCGGGCACCAAAAAACTTAAGCAAAGCGTTTCTGGATGAGGTTGAAAATATCGGAGTCCCCATATTGTGCACCATACCAGATGATAACAATCTTTTTGAGTTTGATATGGAAAGACTGTCGCTTCTTGAACTGGATGATGATTCTCCGGCAGTTGTTGCCATTGATGAGATGATGGAAAAGGTTAAAGAAATAATAGGTTAAGTATGGGGTATGTATTTGATTTTAAAGATGCAGGATTATATGATGCCTGGTTTGACCAGGCTAAAAACAGGTATTGCCTTGATCTTGAAATCAAATTAATGATGGATTTTTTGTCCCCGCAAAAAGGACAGCGGATCCTTGATATTGGCTGCGGAACGGGAATCAGCCTTGAACCCTTGCTGGATAAAGGTTTGAATCTGACCGGGTTGGACCCTTCCCAATATATGCTGGATTTGGCATTAAAAAGGCTTGGGAATAAAGTGGATCTTCACAAGGGTGTGGCTGAGGAACTTCCCTTTGAGGACAATGCTTTTGACTCTGCATTTTTTTTCACAAGCCTTGAGTTTACAGACCGCCCTGCCAAAGCCAGTGAAGAAGCCTGCAGAGTGGCAAAGGATTCTGTGATTCTCTGTGTCTTAAACCGGCATGCGCCATTAAATATGGTCAGGCGGGTTAAAAGTTTTTTTGTCCCCAATATCTATACCCATGTCCATTTTTTCAGTATCTGGGAACTTAAACATATTTTGTTTGCCATCCTGGGAAATGTTCCGATAAAATGGAAGACAACCCTGCAATTCCCCTTTGCCTGCGGACAGATAGCCAGGTTTGTAGAAAACTTTCAAATGGTTCAAAAATCATTTTTCGGAACACTCATTGGCATGAGGATCAAACCCGTGCCAAAATTCCGCACCAGACCCTTGATGCTGAAGGTGAGAAAGCCAAAGGCCTATAAACCTGCATCTGGATTAGCCACACGAATGAGGCAGTAAAAATGGAAACCCTTATCTATGAAAAATTGGAAGTAAATGCCGTAAATTGTCATATCTGCAATCATTTCTGTATTATCAAAGATGGGAAAAGGGGAATCTGCCAGGTTCGTGAAAATAAAGGGGGCACGCTTTTGTCCCTTGTATATCCAAAAGTAATTGCAACCAGTGTTGACCCCATAGAGAAAAAGCCTTTGTTCCATTTAAAGCCAGGATCATTTTCCTATTCCATTGCCACGGTGGGGTGTAATTTTAAATGCTCTTTTTGTCAGAATTCCAATATTGCCCAAATGCCCCGGGATTACAACGGGATGATCCAGGGAAAAGATTTATCGCCTGAATCCATTGTTAAAGAAGCCATAAAAACCGGTTGCAAAAGCATTTCATATACATATACAGAACCCACCGTGTTTTTTGAGCTGGCCCTTGAAACAGCAAAGCTTGCGAAAAAGGAAGGGCTGTTAAATATTTTTGTCACCAATGGTTACATGAGCCAAAAGCTTCTTGAAATGGTTTCTCCCTTTCTTGATGCTGCTAATGTGGATTTAAAAGCATTTAATGACAGGTTTTATCAGACCCATTGCAAGGCAAGGCTTGAACCTGATAAAGAAAATATTAAAAAAATGAAGGACATGGGAATCCTGGTGGAAATAACCACACTTCTTATCCCGGGCTTGAATGATGATGCAAATGAAATTTGTGCAATGGCAGACTATATTGCCAATGATCTGGGTTGCGAAACACCCTGGCATATTTCAAGATTTCATCCCAGCTATAATATGAAGGACAGACCCAAAACTCCTTTTTTGTCCCTGGAAAATGCATATGCAGCAGGTAAGGCAGCAGGTCTTTTTTATGTTTATATTGGAAATGTGCCGGGTCAATCTTCTGAAAACACCTATTGTTCTTCCTGTAATGAACTTTTAGTGAAACGATATGCCTATCAGATAGAAAATTATATGCTCGAAGGTGGCAAATGCCCTAAATGTAATGCCATTGCCTATGGAATATATTGAGATTTGAGATATGAGTTTTGAGAATAATATTGTCAGTTTAACATCCCTTTTGAAAAAAAAGATATTTGTTTATGGGAGAATGATTAAGTTTTCCCATACAATTTTTGCCCTGCCCTTTGCATTGTCTGCAGTGGTAATGGCCTGGGAGCATCATTCGCCCGCCATCTTGGATCTTATCTGGATCTTAACGGCCATGGTGGGGGCAAGATCTGCGGCAATGGGGTTTAACAGGATCGTAGATGCAGATATTGATCTTAAAAACCAGCGTACAGCCATAAGGGAAATCCCTTCAGGATTATTGTCAAAAAAGGAAGGTTTTTTTTTTGTGGCTTTTTTTTCACTGGTCTTTATTTTCAGTGCAGCCATGCTGTCGCGCCTTTGTTTTATACTTTCCTTTCCCGTATTATTTTTTTTATTTTTTTATTCCTATACCAAGCGGTTTACAAAATATTGTCATCTTTACCTTGGACTTGCCATCAGTCTTGCCCCCCTGGGCGCCTGGGTGGCCATTACGGGGACCTTGTCATGGAGTATTGTTTTTTTAAGCCTTTCCCTTATGACCTATATTGCCGGGTTTGATATCCTCTATGCCTGCCAGGACATTGATTCTGATCAAAACCAGGGCCTTTTTTCCCTGCCGGCAAAAATCGGGCCCAAAAATGCCATGGCTATTTCTTCAATGCTCCATGTGTTCACCTTTGTTTTTCTTTTTACCATGTATGCCACCTTTGATATGCACCCGGTTTTCTTAGTGTTTTTAGGGATCATTGGACTCCTTTTGATAATAGAGCATAAACTTGTGACTTCTGATAATTTAAAGCATATTAATATTGCTTTTTTCCATGTGAATTCATTGATTTCCGTTCTCCTTTTTATCGGCGTACTCGTACAGAGTTTTTTTAAATGAGAAATAAAAACCCTATCTTTGCCATCTTTAGATCATTTGTCCATGGCTCTTTATCATGGAGGGGATCTTGACTCATATAGAAGAGAACACAGGCCTTTGGTTTATCATTGATACCCTTAAGAAAAATGGATTCCAGGCCTATATTGCCGGGGGTGTGGTAAGGGATATCCTGCTGCAGAAAAAACCTGAGGATTTTGATATCCTGACCAATGCATCCATTAAAGAGCTGGCATCACTTTTTAAGGGCCAGAAAGTTAAAACCATGGGGAAAACCTTTCCCATTTGTACTATAAATGGTATTGAAATCTCTTCTGGCCGGGCAAAATTTGATCTATCTGATTTTCCTGAATCAGATCTGGCCCAGAGAGATTTCACCATCAATTCAATGGCCTGGGACCCCATATCTAAAAAGATTATTGACCCTTTTAACGGGAAAAAAGATCTTGAAGATGCCATGATAAGATTTACAAAGGATCCTGAAAAAAGAATTGCTGAAGATCCTGCAAGAATGGTCAGGGCCTGCAGGTTTGCAGCCTTGATAAACGGATCATTTTCTCTTTCTTCCCTTGAGCTCATACTTGCCAATAAGGATAAGCTGGATACATTAGTTGCAAAAGAAAGAATCCACAGTGAAATTATAAAGGCAATGGGATTAAAAAGACCCTCCCTGTTTTTTGCGGCATTAAAAAAGACAGGCCTGTTGTCTAAGATTTTTCCAGGTCTTGATCGCTGTCATGGCCTTGAAGGCGGCCCCCATCATGGTGAGACGGTTTTTGAACACAGCATGATGGTGGGAGATGCCCTGCCCAAAAACCTGCCTGTTTTAAGGCTTGCAGGATTTTTACATGATGTGGGCAAATTTGATGCTGCAAAAAAAAAGGATGGCAGCTTGACATTTGCCGGCCATGAAAATGAGACTAAAGCCGTGATCCATGATCTTGAAAGATTAAGGTTTCCCAATAAGGATATTGCCTATATCACGTCTTTGATTAATACCCATATGAGACCCTTGACGGATCAGACCACCCCGAAAGCAGCCAGAAGGCTGCTTTCGATGCTTGATAAATCAGGACTTGATTACCGGGATTTCATGCGTATGAGGATCGCAGATAAAAAAGGGAATCTGGCTAAAAGGCCATATACTATTT
>JAQICW010000102.1 GCA_027858355.1 Desulfobacula sp. | reverse complement strand
GAAAATGTCAGGTACGATGCCAAGTGTGTTTATACAAACAATACCTATTCCCAGGCCATGAGAGGATATGGGAATCCCCAGGCCACTTTTGCCATTGAAAGCAGCATGGATATGCTGGCTGAAAAGGCGGGCATTGACCGCATTGAGATCAGGAGAATCAACCGAAACCAGCCTGGGGATCTTACTCCCCAGGGATTCAAAATCACCTCCTGCGGTCTTGCCCAATGTATTGATGAAGTTGAACGAGAATTGATAAACGACAATATCAAAGAAAAAGGGGTCGGTATTGGTGTTGCCTCTCTGATTCATGTGGGCGGCGGTGCAAGGATATATAAATCCGACGGTTGCGGTGCCATCCTGAAAATGGATGATTACGGCAAGGTGGATATCTTCACAGGCGGTACAGACATGGGTCAGGGTCTTGACAATATCACAGCCCAGATTGTGGCCGAAGAACTGGGCCTTTTTGTTGAAGACATTAATGTGGTGCATACTGATACAGATGTCTGTCCCTGGGATGTGGGAGCACACGCCAGCCGTAGTACATTTGTGGCTGGGAACGCAGCGCTTGGGGCGGCCAAAAAAGTAAAAGAAAAACTTTTGGACTTTGGCTCAAAAATACTTGATGCGCCAAAAGAGAGCCTTGTTTTGAGAGACCGGCTCATATTTGTCCCGGATGATCCAGGCTCGGAGAGATGCGAAGCATCAAAAAGCATGCCCATAGACAAGCTCTTAAGAAAAGCCCATTTTTCACCGAGTGGCACCATGCTCATGGCAGACCATTTTTATGATCCTGTCAACGAAAACATGGGCAAGGGATTTAAAGGGAATATGTCCATGACATACGCCTTTGGGGTCCACGGGGTAAAAGTCAGGGTGGATGAGGAAACCGGCAAGGTAGAGGTGCTTGAATATGTGGCAGCCCATGATGTGGGGCGGGCAATAAATCCTTTGCTCCTTGAAGGTCAGGTCTATGGCGGTGTGGTCATGGGTCTTGGCTATGCCCTGACCGAAGAAGTGATGCTTAAGGACGGAAAGAACATGAATGCCAATTTCCGGGACTATAAATTATTTACTGCCAAGGATGCTGTAAAAATAAAAGCCCCGATAATTGAAACTGATGACAAGGACGGACCTTTTGGTGCCAAAGGAATTGGGGAGCCGGGTTGTGTTCCCACTGCTCCGGCCATTGCAAATGCGATTTATGATGCTGTTGGTGTTAGAATTAAAGATCTTCCCATTACGCCTGAAAAAGTGCTGGCTGCTTTAAAGGAGAAAAACAAGTAGAAACAATAGCTAAAAATAAGTTGTTGTTTATTTTAAACAGAGCAAATCATTGCTCATAAATGGAGGTTAATGCCATGATAAAACGATCATTTTTTTCAGTAACGCTCACGCTAGTTTTTTTATTTACGATTGTCTCCTGCCTGTTTGTATTTCAAACTCCGGCAATGGCAGGTACAATTAAACTCAATTTTGCCAACTTTCCCCCTGCACCCACATTCCCCTGTGTCCAGATGGAAAGATGGAAGGTTGAAGTTGAAAAACGTACTAACGGCCAGGTTTCGATCAATACTTTCCCAGGCGGGACCCTTCTGGGTGCCAAGGCAATGATGGATGGTGTTATTGCAGGACAGGCTGATATCGGAAATATCTGCATGGCCTATCAGCCGGGCAGATTCATCGTCACCAATGCCACAAGTCTTCCCCTGGGAATAAAAGATGCCAAAACAGGTAGTATGGCCCTTTTAAAACTCTATGAAAAATATAAACCAGAAGCGTTTAAAGATGTCGTGGTTCTGACCATGTTTACCAATGCCCCTGGAAATGTCATGTCAAAAGTTCCGGTAAAAACCCTTGAAGATATCAAAGGCCTGGATTTAAGAGCTTCCGGTGGTGCGGCCCAGATTCTGAAAGCCTGGGGTGCCAATACTGTGGGAATGCCAATGCCTGCAACTGTTGAAGCATTGCAAAAAGGCACTGTAAAAGGTCTTTTCTCTTCTCTGGAAGTCATGAAGGACTTTAAATTTGCTGAAAACTGTAAATATGTCACCATGACTGAAACAGTCCTCTATCCATTTGCTGTTATCATGAATAAAGCAAAATTCAATTCTCTTCCCGCAGACGTACAAAAAGTCATGATGGATCTGAAAGTTGAGCAGGCTCTCTGGACAGGAACTTACATGGATGAGCAGATTCAAAAAGCCATTGCATGGTCAAAAGAAAGCAACAATGTTGAATTTATTTCCCTTTCTGCTTCTGAAAAAGCAAAATGGGACAGCAAGCTTGGTTTTCTAGTTGATAACTGGATTAAGACTGCTAAAGAAAAGGGTCTTCCTGCAGAAGAAATTATCAAGGACATCAAAGCATTTGCCCAATAACCTTTTTTGTTCGACTGGGGACAGATTTTAAATCTGTCCCCATATTTCGGAGACTTTCCATGGATCTTTTAATGCGAATCAATAAATTTTTAAATAAAATGCTCACACTGACCGGAGGGGCATTGCTTGTAGGCATGATCCTTCTGACCTGTGCCAATATCCTTAGTCGGCAGGTTTATGGCCCCATTCCGGGAACCTTTGAACTCATGGGGTATGCCGGCGCCGTTGTGACGGCATTTGCCCTTGGATACACCCAGTTCACAAATGGGCATATTTCCGTAGATATCCTTGTCAATGCTTACCCTAAACCGATTAAACGATTCATCTCCATTATCAACCATGGGGCCTGCTGCTTTTTTTTCTTTATCGCTTCCTGGTATATTGTTCAAAAAGCTTTAACACTTAAAAATGCAAATGAAATCTCGGAAACCTTGAGAATTATATATTATCCCTTTATCTTTGCTGTGGCATTGGGCTGCCTGATTCTTGCTCTGGCTCTTTTTACAGACTTTTTAAAAGCCTTGCTGGTACAAAAAGGGGGCGTAAAATGAGTCTGACGCTGATTGGCATCATCGGTATTTTTACTCTGCTGTTTATCCTGTTTGTATTTGGCATTCCTGTGGGATTTGCCATGGGTATTGTGGGATTCTGTGGCTTTTCCTATGTAATAACGCTTGATGCAGGTTTTAACATGCTGGCCTCCGTAACATGGGACACCTTTTCCAGCTATGGGTTAACGGTGATCCCGCTGTTTATCTTCATGGGTCAGATTGCTTTTTATTCCGGGGTTAATGAAAAACTTTACAATGCCGCCTTTACATGGGTGGGTCATATCAGGGGAGGTATTGCCATGGCAACGGTTATGGCCTGTGCAGCCTTTGCCGCAATCTGCGGATCTAACGCTGCAACTGCAGCCACCATGACCACAGTTGCCCTGCCCCAGATGAATAAATACAAGTATGAACCCATGCTCAGCACGGGGGCCATTGCCTGCGGATCAACCCTTGGAGTGGTCATCCCGCCCAGTGTTGTCCTGATCATTATCGGTCTTTCCACGGAACAGTCCATTGCCAAACTCTTTTACGGGGGTCTGGGAGCCGGAATCCTTTTAGCTATCCTTTTAACCCTCACTGTCTACGTGCTTTGCACCCTCCACCCTGAATGGGGTCCTGTGGGAGAAAAAACCACATTTAAAGAAAAAATTAAATCCCTGGCAGGCGCCGTTGAAATGCTGATCCTATTTATGGTTGTCATGCTAGGACTCTATTTCGGGTTTTTTACGCCTACGGAAGCTGGCGCCATTGGATCATTTTTTGCTGTTGTCATTGCTCTGGTTCAAAGAAAACTTTCCTGGAATGACTTTTATAATTCCATTTTCGATACTTTAAGAATTTCCTGCATGGTGATCGTTATTATTACAGGTGCAATGATATTCGGACGATTTTTAGCCATCACAAGAATACCCTTTGATATTGCCGACTGGGTTGTGGCCC
>JAQICW010000059.1 GCA_027858355.1 Desulfobacula sp. | reverse complement strand
AAACTCACCCATCTACTGCGTTGCTGCAAAATCCTGAAATCCTCATGTACAGTAGTACACTCCGGTTTCAAGATTTTTTGCGCCTTGTATATGGTCAACTTTTTGCCCAAACACCGGGTTTTCGGTCAGGCACTACAATAGGTAAAAACACCGATTTTCAGAAAAAAAAAGCCCGATGCTGCTAAGGAATAACCAGGCAGCATCGGGCTGGATAGGACAAACAGTCAGGGTTGTGTAACCCAGGTGCTGTTTTATTTAGACCTAACTTTCAATGGCACCGGCACGAACCCCTTTCAGGTAGTTCATGCAGAAATTATCATGGCCCAGAAGCATATCTGCAGTTCTGATGGTGGCCATGATTTTGGTATCCAAAGGATCGATAATAGCTGAATCCATGCCCGCATCCATCATCAGGGAAACAAAGGTCCTGTTGATGATCTTTCTCTGGGGCAGGCCATAGGAAATATTGGACAGGCCTCCGGTGATGTGAACCTCGGGGAATTCAGCTTTAATGCCCCGGACCGCATCCAGGACCATGACACCTTTGCTGGAATCGGTGCTGATGGGCTGGACCAGGGGATCCACATAAATGGAGGCCGTGGGGATGCCTGCCTTGTTGAGTTCTTTTATCAGGGTTCTGGCACGGTCCTGGATATCATCGGCCGATGTGGGCATGCCGGCATCATCCATGCAAAGGGCAATGATCTTGCAATCCTTTCCCTTAAGAAAGGGCATCATGGCCTCAAAACGTTCTTTTTCAAGACTGATGGAGTTGATCATTGGAGTTTTTTCCACCATTTTAAAGGCCATTTCCAGGACAGCGGGATCTGGGCTGTCCAGGGTGAGAGGCACAGTGGCAATGGGCTGGATAGTGTCCAGCAGCCATTTCATGTCTTCGGTTTCATGTCCAATACGGGCACCGGCATTGACGTCAATATAATTGGCGCCGGCTTCCTGCTGTTTTTTTACATCATCAATAATATAGTCGGCATCCCTGTCTGCCACAGCAGCCTGGACAAGTTTTCTAGATGTGTTGATTCTTTCGCCTATTACTTCAAACATGGTCTTTTTTTCTCCTGTATTTATGCTTCCAGCTTAGTTGACAAGGGATTTGGCAAGCTTGGAGGCAGCACCGGCATCGGCAGCAAATCCGTCTGCACCGATTTCATCACAAAAGGCCTGGGTTACGGGCGCACCACCCACAAGGATTTTGACCTGGTCCCTAAGACCGCTTTCCACGATGGCATCCACGGTTTTTTTCATCATGGGCATGGTGGTGGTCAAAAGAGCAGACAGACATACAATCCGGGCATTTTTTTCCTTTATCTGGGCTACGAAATCATCAGGTCCAATATCCACTCCAAGATTATGAACTTCCATTCCTGCGCTTTCCATCATCATGCCCACAAGGTTTTTCCCAATGTCATGGAGATCTCCTTTGACCGTTCCGATGATCACGCTGGCACCGGTAACAGATTCACCCTCTCCCAGAAGGGGCTTGAGGACTGCTACGCAGGTTGCCATGGCCTGGGCAGACATGAGGACTTCAGGGATAAACATGTCACCATTTTCCATTTTTTCACCCACAATATCCATGCCGGTAATCAGTCCTTTGTTAAGGATCTCACTGGCCGAAACATCCTGGGCAAGGGCATTGTTTACAAGTTCTAAGGTTTTGGGGCCGTCACAGGAAACCAGGGCATCAATCATTGCATTAAAATCAGTCATTTTTTCTCCTTTAATTGTTTTTGTGTTTTTCAACATATTCAGTTAATTGTTTTTCAATTTCCGGGTCAATATCAGGTTTTTCATAGGAGGCCAGCCGCTGGGCCACCTTGTCTTCGGCAAGTTGGTCGATCCTTTTTTTCCCTTCTTTTGCCCAGGCATCCGGGTTTTTCCGGCTCATGAGGGTGGGCATGAAAAATTCAGTTCTGCACAACTGAAAGGTCTTGGGATGGGTCAGGTATTGCCCGCCTATGCCCACTTCCTTTATCACATCAAGATCAATGGACTCATCGGTAAGGGCAAGGGGCTTAATCATGTTCATAACCATGCCGCAGACCTCTTCGTCAATGAGGAATTTTTCAAAACTCATGGCAATATAAGAACCCAGAATTCCACAGGAATGAAGGATAAAGTTTATCCCGCTTCTAACTGCTGTGGAAAGGGCAATTGCTGATTCCGCCCCAGCCTGGGCATCTACAGCCAGGGCATCGGTAAGGCCTCCTCCAGACCTGGCAGGCAAATTGTAAAATCTTGCCATCTGGGCCACCAGATGAATATTTTTGGACAATTCAGGTGCACCGATTGACAAAGCCCCTGTTTTCATGTCCATGGCAGAAGAGGTGGACCCATAGATCACGGGAGCCCCTGGTCTGACCAGCTGTGCCAGGGTAATGCCGGCCAGGATTTCTGCATTCTGAAGGGCCAGAACACCGTCCAGGGTCACAGGTCCGGAACCGCCGGCCATGATCAGGGAGGCCACTACACAGGCTTGATTGTGCCGGGCAAGCTCAATAAGTGCGCCCGCCATTTCATCGGAAAACTGCAAAGGGGACAAAGAGTTGATCAGGGAGACTGAGACTGTCTTGTCCATGATATTTTCCTTCCCGCCCCATAATATGCCGGCCATCTCAATACCGTCCAATGCTCCCTTTCGGGAGACAGGACTTCCCATGAAAGGTTTGTCGCACAAAAGCATATTGGACAGGTTCAGGTCCAGGTGGACAGTATCATGGGGCATGTCAGCCGGTTCAACCATCATCCAGCCGTTCATGTTGATATATGGGGAAGTCTGGATCAGTTTGCAGAAATTGTCATAATCTTCCATGGTTGCCTGGCGGCGTTCACCCTGGGCATCCATGACAAAGGGAGCCCCATATCCAGGCAGGAAAACAAAATCATCTTCCCCGATTTCCACGCTTTTTTCCGGATTCCTGGCATGGACGGTGAACCGCCTGGGTGCTGTTTTCAATGCCTTTTGAATCTCAGATTCTTCAAAAAATACTGTGGTGCCTTCCACCCGGTGTCCATTGGCCTTGAAAATCTCAAGGGCCTCGTCTTCATTAAAGGACACACCTGTGGTTTTTAGAAGATCCATGGCAGCATCATGGATTTTTTCCATATTTTGG
>JAQICW010000707.1 GCA_027858355.1 Desulfobacula sp. | reverse complement strand
TTAAGCACAAAACAGGCACCACTCTCTTTTTTAATTAAATAATTTTCATTTTCACCGGCCAGTCTGGAAATTTCACCTGAAAAACCATATTCTATTTCCATCAATTTTGTAATGGTTTCTTTTGAATAGAGTGAATTTTTATTTGCCATGGAGGATCTTTAATTTTTATTTTTCATCTCAAAAAATTTACTGCCATTTAAAATCTGGTTCCAATTGGGTGGCAGCGCGATATTTAAGTTGCATACCCTTTAGAAAATTACGTAAAATCTGATCTTGACACTCCCGAAAGTGTTTATGACCTGGCTTGCGGAAAAATGCACTTAATTCGTGTTTACTTATGCTCAAATTTGCCAGGGCCATAATCTCCAACACATCTTCGGCTTTCAGGTTTAAGGCGATTTTTAATTTCATAAAAATCATATTGTTAGTTAAATGCTTTTCCGGCTCGGGTTGAGACCCTTCCTTTTTGCCTCGTTTATCATTAATTAAACCATTCAGAAAAATTGCAAGCTCAGTGTCATTGCATTTCTGAAAAGCCGGGTCATCATCTTTTTTTAGCCAGTCGCTGATTTGCCCTCGGGTTACCTTGTGATAAGCTAAACCAAATATAGCAATCATTTTTGAATCGTTAAGGTCGAAGATATAGCGGATGCGGCGTAGGATATCATTATTTGTCATGAGTTATTCCTTATAAAAAAGGTAGCTGTGTCACAAAGACTTGCTGCTGGGCCTTCTGTTTTTTCGGATAAAAACATCAAGGTAAAAAAGGCAGCCGAATATGCTTCCTGCACAATCTGCAAGGAAATCTCCGGCAGAGGCACACCTTGATGGAACAAAAGCCTGGTGGATTTCATCTGATAATCCAAAAAGACAGGCAAAGAGAATTGCTATAATTTTTATTTTTGTAAGAGACCAGAACGGTTTTTCAGCAGTCAGGTCTCTGGCAGTAAGGAATGCCAGGAGAGCCCAGGCACCAAAATGGAGCACTTTATCGTCATAGGGGAATAAAGGCTCTGAAATGATGCCGGGATAGGAAGACTGCCAGAAAATAAAAAGGCATAAGCCAATAACCGGCAGTCTGTATAAATAGATCAGGTTCAGCTTGCTAGAGGATTGTCTCATCCAGGATTCTTTCTTTAACATGATGTGATACAGACGTGACAAACTCATCCATGGAAAGGCCCATCCTAACCTTGCCGTCAAGGGTTCTGACAGAAAGGGTCCTGGTTTCTTTTTCCTTATCTCCAATGGTGATGATCAGAGGGACATAGGCAAGCTGGGCATCCCTGATTTTCTTTTTCAGGGTTTCGCTTCTCTTGTCAACTTCACATCTGATTCTATGGGTATCAAGCTCGGCTTTGATTGTTTCAGCATATTCTGCAAGGTCCTGGTTGATGGGAAGCAGGATGACCTGCACAGGAGCCAGCCACAAGGGGAATTTGCCTGCAAAATGTTCCACAAGGATACCGAAAAATCTTTCCAGCGAGCCGTAAATAACGCGATGGATCATTATGGGTCGGTGTTTATCATTATCCTGGCCTTTGTAAGTCAGGTCAAATCTTTCCGGCAGTGCCATGTCCAGCTGGACGGTTCCGCATTGCCAGGTTCTTCCCAAAGCATCTTTGATGTGGATATCAATTTTAGGGCCGTAAAATGCCCCATCCCCTTCATTAATAAAATATTCCCTGCCATATTTATCCAATGCGGCTTTAAGTCCGTTTGTGGCTTCTTCCCATTGCTCATCCGTTCCAATGGATTTTTTTGGCCTGGTAGACAGTTCCAGATGAAAATCAAGACCGAATCTGCTGTAGATTCTCTGGGACAATTCCAGAACACCAAGGACTTCATCTTCGATTTGATCTGAAGTCATGAAAATATGGGCATCATCCTGGTGAAAGGCACGGACCCTGAAAAGACCCGATAAAGCGCCTGACAGCTCATGCCTGTGAACCAGGCCGACTTCGCCGGCTCTTACAGGCAGATCCCTGTAAGAGTATGCTTTTGTTTTGTAAAGCAGCATACCGCCGGGACAGTTCATGGGTTTTATGGCATATTCTTCATCATCAATCACGGAGGTATACATGTTTTCCCGGTAATAGTCCCAGTGGCCGCTTTGTTCCCAGAGTTTCCGGTTAAGCATGACAGGGGTTTTGGTTTCCACATAACGGGCTTTTTTGTGTTCATCCCGCCAGTACTCTAAGAGTGCATTCCATATCTCAATTCCCTTTGCATGGAAAAAAGGCATGCCCGCAGCTTCATCATGAAAGGAGTAAAGATCCAGTTTGGTTCCAAGTTTCCGGTGATCCCTTTTTTTGGCTTCCTCAATCAGGTTGATGTACTGGTTGAGCTTTTTTTTGTCAAAAAAGGATATGCCATAAAGCCGCTGGAGCTGTTCACGGGTCTGGTCTGCTCTCCAATAGGCACCGGATATTTTTAAAAGTTTGAATCCTTTAATCATTCCAGTATGGGGAATGTGGGGCCCGCGGCACAGATCAATAAATTTGCCATTCTGGTAAAGGGATATCTCCTGGGTCTCGTCAAGTTCATTGATGAGCTCAAGTTTGAACGGGTTATCCTTGAATATTGCACGAGCCTCTTTTTTTGAAACAACTTTTCTTTCAAAGGTGTTTTTGGCGTTGATGATTTTTTTCATTTCAGCTTCAATGGCACCAAGATCATCTTTTGAAACCGGGTCCATATCTATATCATAGTAAAACCCGTCTTCAACCACAGGACCTATTGTCAGTTTTGCATCCGTGTAAATATTTAATACAGCTTCCGCCATGACATGGGCAGAAGAATGCCTTAAAATATCAAGGGCTTCATCGTCATTAGCCGTAATAAAGCTGATGGCTGTATCTTCTTTAATTGCCAGGTTTAAATCCAAAAGCTGCCCATTAATTTTCATTGCCACACAATTTCTGGCAAATCCGTCTGAAATACTTTTGGCAACATCCATCCCTGTGGGAATGTTTTCAAAGCCCTTTATACTATTGTCTGGAAATGTTATGTTAATCATTTGAATTATCCAATGTGTTTTATTGTTTGTTATATATAAAACATGAATTTTAGAAGAAGTAGTGTAAACAATCAAGGGAAAAATTTTGACTTATAAGTTTATTGAGTCAGATGCAGAACTGACAGATGTGTGTGAAGGCCTTTTAAAGGAAAAGATTATCGCTGTGGACCTTGAAGCAGATTCAATGCATTGCTTTAAAGAGAAAATTTGTCTGATTCAGATTGCATCTGCCAAAGAAGCTTTTTTAATCGATCCGTTTAAAATTAAAGAAGTATCATCTTTTTTAAACCTGCTTGAAAATAATGATGTGATTAAGGTATTTCATGGGGCTGATTTTGATATCAGAAGTCTTGACAGAGATTATAAGGTCCAGGTGAATAATCTTTTTGATACGGAAATTGCCTGCCGGTTTTTAGGCATCAAAGAGCGGGGACTTGCTGCTCTGTTAAAAAGAAATTTTAATGTGGAT
>JAQICW010000662.1 GCA_027858355.1 Desulfobacula sp. | reverse complement strand
TGCGAAAGCTATGAGGCTGTTTACGGTATGTTAACCCAGATACTATTTGAAATTGAATCTTTACTTCACTGTTCAGTTAAACTTTTATTAACTAATGGGGTGATTGTGGAGGATCATTTAGGACAGAGAACGAATACTTGTATTCATAGGACTCAGTCCAGGCTAAATTTGAGCACCCCTATATGTGGTATCCGATGTTTTTTAAGAGTAGAACTTTTCATTCAATTATATAATCCTGTAGAAGTGTTACCAGTCATATTTCTGTATTCAACGATATAATATAACAAAATTATTTTCTGGGAATTTTAAAAAATTCTTTCCCGGATTATGTGACCAAATTCAATGTACTCTTCAATAAAGGTTCTTCCGGCGGATTCTTTTTGAATAAATTATATTTCCACCATAGTTGATTCGTTGAAATAGTTTTACAGACATTAGAAATGTTGATACGAAATTTTTGATTCAGATTTTTTTTAATTTACATAGCCAGAAAGGCCTTATATTTTAAAGATATGCGGCTAATTATCAATATTTAGAGTGATGCGGACAACCGCTCAATTACTTGTTGACAAACACGGCTTATTTCAACATCAGCTACAATATTCCCTTGACTTTGAGTTGAATAAATACAACAATTGACTCAAATATTGAGCTGATTAATGGATTAAACGACTCAAATATCAATTCCATGGAAAGGGGAATCGACTCATCTTATGAAATACATTTGGCAAACTAAATCCTGGCCAGGCCTTAAATGGGACAGTGCAAAACTGTTAAAGCCCTTGGGCAATATCCGATTCAGCCAAGGGTCTTTAATAACTCAGATCAAGGAATTGGGGTTTGAAATCCAACAAACAGCACGAGCAGATGTTCTTGTCGAAGAAGCATTAAAGACGTCAGCGATCGAAGGTGAAAAATTAGATCCCGATGCGGTCCGATCTTCTGTTGGACGTTGGTTGGGTCTTCCAGATGCTGGGCTGAAGGCGGTAAGAGATCAAAAAGTTGAGGGCCTTGTGGAAATTTTGCTGGATGCGACAATTAATTATTCGAAAAAAATGACACGGGAGCGAATCTGGGGTTGGCATGCGGCCCTTTTCCCAACCGGTTACTCCGGTATGGAAAAAATATCTGTTGGTCAATGGCGAGATGATAGTAAGGGACCTATGCAAGTAGTTTCCGGACCTATTGGACAGGAGAAAGTTCATTTTGAAGCACCCCCTGCAAAAAAGCTTGATAAAGAAATGCAAACATTCATATCCTGGATAAACACAAAAGATCAATTAGATGGAATAATCAGAGCAGGGCTCGCTCATATATGGTTTGTTACAATTCATCCGTTTGATGACGGCAATGGACGTATCGCAAGAACGTTGACTGATATGTTGCTCGCAGGAGATGAAAATAATCCAAAAAGATTCTATAGCCTTTCTTCACAGATCATGGCTGAGAGAAATGAATATTATGAAATTTTGAAAACCACACAAGCAGGCACAGGAGATATTACAGAATGGTTGAAATGGTTTCTTGAATGCACGAATAGGGCTATCCTGAATTCCAATACTTTATTAATAAAAATAATGATAAAAGCACGGTTCTGGCAGGAATTTGCCCAGACAAGGCTGCACGAGCGTCAAAGCAAAGTGATTAACCGGCTACTTGACGTTGGCATGGGTGGTTTTGAAGGTGGGTTGAAGAACAAGAAATATATGGGAATCGCACATACCAGTCGTGCTACGGCCCAGAGGGAATTAGCCGATCTTGTAATTAAAGGTATTTTGATCAAAATGCCAGGAGGAGGCCGGAGTGCCAGTTATGATCTTGACTGGAAAAAATGGTCTTCATTTAAAAAAATAAAGAGTAAAAATTAAGGAAGAAGAATAACAAAAAAATCCTGCAGATGTTACCGCAGATTTTCAAAACTCAACTTTATTCCCTGCTAACATTAATCAAAGGCATTTCTCCTAAATGGCTATGAATTGTCTTCTGATCTATTTTTTTTCGGGACATATTGTTAATTGAATTGACAATATGTCCAGAAAATTACAATAGAATACAGATCCTGGCAATGACTGCTTTGATCTATGGCGGGGATAAAACCTATCTCTGGAACAATATTCAAGTCATTGACTGGCAAGGTATTTCCCGAATAT
>JAQICW010000605.1 GCA_027858355.1 Desulfobacula sp. | reverse complement strand
ATCTTCCTGTAACAAATTTTCAGATAGGAAAGTTACTGTATTAATATTGATTTACAATCAATAAGTCAAATTTTATCATTATTTTATAGGGTTAGCGCCACTCGCAACATAACTCCAATACAATTTCATGGGATCTTGGTTTATTTGATTCTTCCCGTTACTATAGTCACCGCCGCCCAAACCCTGAGCACCGTCTATATCTTTTTGTAGTCATGGTATTTCGCTTGATTTTGCTCGTCACTATTGCCATTTATGATTTTTTTTGCATTATTAAAATATTTATTGTAACGTGAATTTGATCCAATGTGCTTAAAGATACCGGCTGAATTGTTGAGAATTTAGAGATTCATGAATAATGCATGTTATGTAAAACCCTCACCAAGGGATTTTGTTACAAAAAATATGACTGATATTATTTTAGAAATTTTTCGAGCAGTTATTGTAGGGAGCATCATTTGTTTTTTATACATTTCTGGGAGAAAGGGACTTAATTATAATAAACGTGGCTGGAATAGTTTAATAATTGGCTTTGTACTACTATTCTTCGGAATGGAGGTTGATGTTACTGATAATTTTGAAAGCTTAAATAAATTTATAGTTATTGGAGACACCGAATACGAAGCCATTTTAGAAAAATTGGTCGGCTATCTGCTTGGATTCATTTTTATTGCTTTTGGTTTTTGGAAATGGATACCTTCCGTTAGCCAGCTTGCTCAAACAAAGACCGAACTTGAACACTCGCTGAACATAATCGAAAAGAAAATCTCTAAAAGCAATCAGGTGCAGACGTCGTTGCGAGAGTCGGAAGAAAAATATCGAACCATCCTCGAAAGCATAGAAGAAGCCTACTTTGAGGTTGACCTTAAAGGTAACTTTATCTTCTTCAATAATTCACTGTCGAAAATCCTTGGATATTCCCAAGATGAATTAATGGGAATGAATAATCGTGACTACATGCCTCCGAGATCCGCCAAGAGAATCCTCAATTTCTTTAACCAAATCTATAAAACTGGAAAGCCGGCAAGAACATCCAACTATGAAGTAATCAAAAAGGATGGAACCCATGGTTTTCATGAACTGTTTGCTTCCTTGATGAGGGACTATAACGGCAACATAGTCGGATTCCGCGGTATCGCCCATGACATTACCGAACGTAAGAAGGCAGGAGATAACTTGCAAGCGGCCTACAAGGACCTAAAAAATACCCAGAGCCAGTTGGTCCAGGCAGGGAAACTGGCCTCCATCGGCGAACTTGCTGCAGGCGTGGCCCATGAATTGAATCAACCCCTGATGCTTATTCGAGGCACGGCACAGCTCACATTGAGAAAACAGCGTAAAAATTCTCTGGATACTGCCAACTTGCTGGAAAACCTTAACTCCATCGAAAAAAACACCAAGCGCATGATGAAGATCATCAACCATCTGCGGGTTTTTTCCCGCCAATCAAAAAACGAGTTAACGCCGGTGGATGTCAACGGGATCATTCAAGATTCCTTTTTGATGATTGGAGAACAACTCAAATTAAGAGATATCAAAGTGATAAAGGATCTTTCCAACGACCTTCCCAAAGTTCTGGGAAATGCCAGTCAGTTGGAGCAGGTCTTTCTCAATATGCTCACCAATGCGCGGGATGCCATAGAATCAAAGTTTGAATCCAAGGGAGATGGTGCCCAATTGCAGAAAAAGATCGTGATTACCACCCATGTTTCAGAAGGTGATAAAAAAAAGGTTGAAATCTTATTCACGGATAACGGGTGCGGGATACCCCAGGAAGCACTGAATATTATTTTTGATCCTTTTTATACCACCAAAGAGGTGGGCAAAGGTACAGGGCTGGGGCTTTCCATCAGTCATGGAATCATTCAAGAACAAAAAGGGGAGATTGATGTAGCTGATTTCGGTCCAGAGGGAACAACGTTCCGGATAAAACTGCCCGTTGCATGATATTCTCATTAAAATACCGCATCGCTCTTGTTATTTTTGTGCTTGAACTCCTAATGGTATCTCTTGTTTTATGGCAGACCCAAAGCAATTCATTTAAATCCATTAAAGCTCAGATTAAAGAACAGCATGCAATTACGATCTTTTTACTTAAAGATGTTAGCAGGTTTGCTTTAATCAATGATGATTATGGAGACCTGCAAATATATTTTGAAAATTTGAAGAATAATCCATATGCAATAGAAATTGCCGTTTCGAATCACAAAGAAATGATTGTTGCTTCTTCAAATCCTTTACATATAGGTATTCCCACCTCAAAACTCCCGCTTCTTAAAAACCAACACTCACATAGTGTGAAGTTAGAAAACAGAGCAGTCTTGGATTAATAATTATGGGAAAGTCGCATTGAATCAAGATAAGGCCATTTTTGAAAATTACAGCACAGAAATGAATAAACATTGATGACATCAGACAAGTAAATATTGATGAAGGTCAGATCAAAAAGGTTGTCCGTAATATAGTCGTCAATGCAAGAGAAGCAATGGATGATAATGGCCAACTTACGGTATCATGTGAAAACCTTGAAAAAATATTTGATCCCTATTTTTCAACAAAAGGTATGGGGGCTGATAAAGGGCAGGGACTCGGGCTTACAATCAGTTATTCCATAATTAATAAACATGGAGGGTTGATCAATGTAGAAGCTAAACTGGAAACAGGATCTCTTACAAAGCCTACAACCAGAGATGAACTGAGCAAGGTCATAAATGAGGTTGTTTCAAGGGGGCAATAATAATAATAGCTACCGCCCTTCTTCTTCTAACAATAGAGCATTCATGTGTTTTCTCCTTTGGTCTTTTACAAATTTTAAAGCTGCTTTGCCCAAAGTGATTTATAATCGAACCGAATATCTCCCATGATATTGTATTTTATTACTTCAAAATTAGGGCTTAGATCGAAATCTTTGGGTGTTACCTGGGTGTAATGCCGCATTATCAACCCTCCCCCGTAAGGATTATTTTCGTCAAATGCATCTTTTGAGGATTGAGGTAAGAGCGCCGGCACAATTGGATATCCCACACTCTGAAAGGCTTGAGCTATCATCCCGGAACAGATCACCTGAAAATCATTGCAGTTTCCAAGGCATGCTCGCAAGGTATGATTGTTTTTTGGCCGCCAAAGTGCTTGCACAGCCATTAATGCAATAGCCATTATATTTTGATCATCATAGCGCATTCCCAAACTGCCAATCACTTGCTCAATGACATAACGCAGATCAGAATCGAGGATTCCATAGGGTCGGCAAAGCCTGATATTGTAATCTTTATATTTTTTTAAAGGTGTCGCAATAACACCCTTGCCGGAGAAGGCTTCCACCAGCATGTGATTAGCGTCTTCTCCGTATCTTTTTAAGTAAAGATCTTCAGCTTTATGATCTGAGTTTATCAATTTGTTCCCTCCATACATTGCAACATGGCTCCAATTACTGCTGGAGAATAATTTTATCAACCGGCTCATCTCAGATCGGCCTTCCACCAACAAAATATCACCGGGTTGAATAATGCCATACAACTTGCTTAAATTGTTGTAAGCCCTCTGTTCATATTGTCGCTTCTGTTTTTCGAGTTTTTCAAGAATAAATTTTCTTAAAGATGCAATCATGGAATTCATATCCGATACGTTATCTGGGTTTCAAGTAACCTGTAATTCAGGCTCCTGATTTTTATATTTTTTGGCTATTCATCCAAATTACAGGCCCGACCCTTCAAGTTGAAGAAGAATTTAAGTCCATTTTGTATGGTTTTAGAAAAAATTTTGGGAGACAAATAGGAACCCGCAACCCGTTTATTGATTTCACCCATGGTCGGATAGGGATGGATCGCTGCTGCAATAGTGGATAATTTTACGTTTCCATTTAACACTGCAACCCATTCACTGATCAGATTGCCGGCACCCGGTCCCAAAATCTGGACCCCCAGGGGTTTTTCCTTTTCATCTAAGAGCAACTTGATTTTCCCTGTGATCTCTCCTTCTGCCAGTGAGCGATCATTATCCTTAAAGGCTTCAGTATAAAGCGTGTATTTCAACCCTGCTTTTTTGGCCGCTGTTTCGTTCATGCCGATGCTGGCCAGTTCCGGGTCGGTATAAGTGACCCATGGAAGCCAGGTGTAGTCAACTTTTCGGGGAAGCCGGAAAACAGCGTTGCTGATAACAATTCCACCCTCATACCCGGCAGCATGGGTAAACTGGAATCCGCCATTGACATCTCCGGCTGCATAAATGTGTTTGTGGCTGGTCCGTAATCGATTGTCAACCTGGATTCCGCGGCGATCATATTTAATACCAATTTCATCCAGCCCCAGGCCATCCACATTGGGAGAACGGCCCATGGATACAAGGATGGCTTCAGCTTTTATATCTTGTGATGTGCCATTGGCATCGACAATGGTAACCTGCCGGGCATCTTTGAGGTTTTTGACCCGGGTGATCGCAGCTTCCAGGAGAAACTGAACACCTTCCTTTGACATAACCGTCATTACGCCGTCAGCCATGTCCTTATCTTCTTTACCCAATATTTGTGCTGCCCGGTCAATTACCGTTACTTGAGTTCCAAGTCTATTAAAAGCCTGACCCATTTCAATACCAATGGGCCCGGCACCCAGAATGATCATAGAGGCTGGCAGCTTGTCCATGTAAAAAATCTCTTTATTGGTCAGGTGTGGCGTATCGGCCAGGCCTTCAATAGGGGGTACTACCGGTGAAGATCCCGTGGCAATCACCCATTTGTCAGCAGAGATAATTTTTCCGTCAAGACTGACTTTATGGGTATCGATAAATCGGGCCTGTCCAAAAACAACCTTGGCACCAAGGCCGCAGAACCGTTCTTCTGAATCATGCACCTGGATGGTATCGATCACCGATTTGATACGTTTTACCACTTGCCTGAAATCTACTGGCGGTATATCCAATTTAGGCAATCCGTAATTTTGGGATTGTTTCATCTGGTGGTAAACATGGGCTGACTTAATCAGGGTTTTACTGGGAACACAGCCATAGTGAAGACAATCTCCCCCTAATTTTTTTTCCTGTTCAATCAGGATGACCCTGGCGCCAAGCTGGGCCGCACCCGAAACTATTGTCAGGCCTGCGGCACCACCACCAATTACTCCGATATCGTATTCGTTGTTACTCATGATTCTCTCCTTTTGCACTAGTTGTCATTTAAACTCCAGTCATAATCCAGATAGATGATATCAACCATCTCCAGTTTTATTTTTTCTTGATCGATTGGATTGTCTGCCAGCAACTTGGCATATTGGCCCAAAAAAAACGGGAGTGATTGTATACCATGATAACCGGCATTAAAATCTTCCTTATACCAGTCAAATATTTTGGACACTTCCAACTTCTTCGTATATGTGTTGTATCGGTTTCGGGTACGATCTGACAGAAAGCTCTTTATGTTGTCATCTAACTGGCCGTCTATTTTGTCTGTGGTATAGGCTTCATTTCTCAAAGCTGGACAGCCGATGGAAGCACACACTATTGCCAGGTGTATGCGCGGGTCATCGTATACTCCTTTTTGCCGGATAAGACCGTGCTCTATCTCATCTATATTTGTTTTCTTCCCGAAAAGAGTAAAAAAATTCTTTTTCCATGGGCTTTTAAACAACGAACCAATATCCTTGATAGATTTCAGGTTTGGATATTTTGTCAGGATCAATTCGATGGTAAAGGCATTATATATGTTTATTAAAAAAGCCAGTTGTTGATTTTTTGACCATTTGGTAAATTCCGGCTTGGTAACAGCAGAAACCGAATCAAGGTAAGTTCTTAATGCTTTCCGGTCTATTGAAATTCCTTTATAATTGACGGTTGAGGCTGTTTTGGCCTGGTTCCAGCTTACATGCTTTTTCAACAGATCATTTAAAATAGTATGCTTATGATCAAATGACTCTGCCAAGGCATGGGTGTTAAACAGGATGATAGCAGTAAAAATAATGGATAATAGTTTCATGGACTATCCTTTTTTTCTTTTAATAATTTTAAGCCCTTTTTTAGCCAGGATAGGGAAAATACCCAGGAGTATAAATGATATCAGCAATCCGGGAGATAAAATCCCCTTGAGGGAATCGATTTTACTCAATTGTGTACCCGCATTGACGTAAACAATTGTCCCTGCCAGCATGCCAATCTGGCTTGCCAGGTAAAACTGGATGGTCTTGATGGGTGTCAAACCCATAACCAGGTTGATGATGAAAAAGGGGAAAGCCGGCACAAGCCGCAGAGTAAACAGGTAAAAGGCCCCGTCTGCTTCAATCCCGTCATTGATGGCTTGTAATTTATCACCAAATTTTGTCTGTACCCAGTCGCGTAAGAGCAACCGGGATACAATAAAGGCCAGTGTAGCACCAATGGTGCTGGCAAAGGATACCACCACAGTGCCGACCAGCAAACCGAAAAGTCCTCCACCCACCAGGGTCATGACTGCGGCACCCGGCAGGGAAAGGGCGGTAACAACACTGTAAATGAGCATATAAACAGCAATGGTTAACAGGGTGTTGTTCTGATAATAAACATTTAAGGCATCCTGCTGGGCCTTGATATATTCCAGGGCGAAATATTGTTTCATATCAAACACAAAAAATAAAACAATGACCGCTATAAGGACTCCCGCAATAATAAATTTAGATAAATCTGTTTTCATAAAATCGCTCCTCAATTAATAAATCCTATTATTTCTATATGTGATTACTATGTCGTCTCAAGACACCATACCTTACATTAAAATTTAATAAACACCCTGGCAACTGCTGTGCAGGCAAAAGCACATTTCAAAGAAATCTCATCGGGAAAAGATAAAAATACTCAAGCTATTTGTAAGGTTTTAACTATCACCCCGACTAATTGATTTATGGGTGATCCTCCACAGGGCACGTTTTTTAATGAGAAAATGTGTTGAAGCTAATTGGCTTAAGAAAAGAGATAAATATTATCATATTTTAAGGAGAATACAATCAATGCAAAATGAGATGTCCCGGCTTCAGATACTCGGTGAAACAATGGCAAACCACGGTACAGAACTCGTGGTGGCGCTGATAGTATTGATCAGCGGTCTCTTGGCCGCAAGATGGATTCACAAAAGATTAAGTCAGGGAATGCGAAGACTGTATCCGAAAAGTAAGGCTGCACCGCTTGCGTGTAATTCAATTTACATCATTGTTATCGCCATCACAATAATGGGCACCGCAGTGCAGTTAGGTGCTCAGCCTGTCATCTTGTTCCGCCTGGTGGCCATTATTGCTTTGATTGTTATCGGTACCATGGTCTTTTTGCGGCCATTCCTCCCAACCCTGCCTTTTAAGGTCGGAAACAATGTCAAGGCTGGTGATTTACTGGGTAAAGTGGAAGCCATCACATTTCTCAATACCAGAATGAAAACCTTTGATGGGAAAACATTTTTTGTGCCCAACCGCCAAATTCTCAATGAAATCATCATCAACTATCATTTTACCCAGACCCGCCGTGTAAAGATTAACGTAAGCATCCGTTACGATCAAGATCTGCTGAAAGCAAAACAGACGTTAGAAAAGATTATGATTGAAGATTCAAGGGTGAAAATCAAGCCAAGCCCTGTGGTGTATGTCATGAACCTGGCCACTAACAGCGTTGATCTGGGTGGGCGTTGCTGGGTGGCCAACAAGGATTTTTGGTTTGCTCGTTGTGATTTGCTGGAAAAAACCAAGCTCCGATTTGACAGAGAAGGTATCCAATTCGCCTTTCCGCAGTTGGATCTGCACATAGAATCCAATGAATTGCAGATGAGTGAAATAAGTCAATCGATCGGGAAGGCGCAACCTGTATTCAGCAGTCAGAACCCTTATGATGAAACTGTATAACCCCCATGCCCTGGCGGGCACAACAAAACATGAAAGTTATGAGTAGTGAGATATGAGTTATGAGAAAAAAATTGCAATATTCCAATCTCACTACTCACAACTCAAATCCCACTACTTTCATATATAACAAGGAGCAATAATGAAAATTACCGATGGAATGAAAATCATCGAGGCTGGGTGGGTCCGGAAACCCAAAGGATTTCGAGTAAAATATCAAAAACAGACAGAAACCGGGATAGAGGATGGGTATTCCCCTCCGGCAGAAACGGAACCATTGACCTCAGATGTCACGGCCTGGCGATACGCCTGGAAACTCTGGCAGGCTACCCTAACAGAAGCTAAAACCAGTGCGCCCGGTGCATTTTACAACATCACGGTGGTAGATGACATAGACAAACCCGTCCGATTTTATGGCACTGGTGACTTTGAAACTTATAGCCCTGTACCCATCCCTGGAAAAGACCAACAGTAATATAACCGATGGTATATAACAGGACTTTTGTTGATCAATTGGATTGACAGCCAGCAGCAGTAAAAAAGCTTTTAATGTAAGGATTTTATGTGATAAATGACAGAGAGTGAAACATAATGAATTTTTAAAGGAGAGTTCTATCATGAATCCAAAAGACTTTATAAGGCAGATTAAAATTAAGGGGACCGACTACACAGTATCAGATATAACCCTGCTCGAGAAAAAACAGATAGCCGATATTGGCAGGCTTCCATTTTCCATAAGAATTCTGGTTGAAAATCTTTTACGCAAACTGGACGGGACAATTGTCCGATGGGAAGATTTGAAAAATATTGCCGAATGGAAACAAACCTATGAGAATCCTGTCGAAATACCCTATCATCCCGCCCGTGTTCTGATGCAGGATTTTACCGGTGTGCCTGCGGTCGTCGATCTGGCGGCTATGCGGGATGCCGTAAAAGACCTGGGCGGCGATCCAAATGCAATCAATCCCCTGGTTCCGGTCGATCTCATCATTGATCATTCCGTGAAGATCGATTTTTCCGGCACAACCGATGCATTATCAAAAAATATGGCAAAAGAATTTTTAAGAAACAAAGAAAGATACAGCCTGCTGAAATGGGCGCAGCAGAGTTTCGATAATTTCAAGGTGGTTCCACCGGGTTCAGGGATATGTCATCAAGTGAATCTTGAATATCTCGGCCAGGTGATCACAACCCATAGAAGCGGGCAAAAAACGCTGGCCTATCCAGATACCCTGGTGGGTACTGATTCTCACACGACCATGATAAACGGGCTGGGTGTACTTGGCTGGGGTGTGGGAGGGATAGAAGCTGAAGCCGTGATGCTGGGTCAGCCATATTATATGTCTATTCCTGAAGTCATCGGGGTAAAAATGACGGGAAGCCCTGGCGCTGGTATAACCGCTACGGATCTGGTGCTTACCATAACCGAGCGTTTAAGAAAGCTTAATGTGGTTGAAAAATTTGTTGAGTTTTTCGGACCGGGCATGGAGATGCTCAATGTGCCGGACAGGGCAACTATTGCCAATATGGCGCCGGAATATGGTGCAACCATGGGATTTTTTCCGGTGGATAAAAAAACTATTGAATATCTGAGCATGACAAACAGAAAAGAACAGGCCCAAATCACGGAATATTATACAAAAGAAACAGGGTTGTTTTATACGGGAAAGGAAACACCGGAATATACAAAGGTGATTGAACTGGATCTTTCATCGATCACACCATCCATTGCCGGACCGGTAAAACCCCAGCAAAGGCTTTGCCTGGATGTTGTAAAAAAGAGTTTTGCAGGAATCATCGGATGTGAATATGATGCGGATGAGGATGTGATCCCGATATCTAAATTTCATGATGAATCCGGCTGTCAGGCCATACGGTCCAAAATCTGCAAGCCGGTGAGTACCCATACATATGCCGTCAATCTCGGCAAAGAAACCGTGGATCTTGGCGACGGCAGTATTGTGATCGCCGCTATTACATCCTGTACAAACACATCCAATCCATCTGCCATGATAGGGGCGGGTCTTCTGGCGAAAAAAGCCGTTGAAAAGGGAATAAAGACAAATCCTGTAGTAAAAACCTCCTTTGCTCCCGGTTCCCGTGTTGTTGTAGACTATCTGATTGACGCAAATCTCATGGTCTACCTTGAAGCGCTGGGGTTTCATGTGGCTGGTTTTGGATGCACAACCTGCATCGGAAACAGCGGCCCTCTCAACCCTGAGATTGAAAAGGTCATTGTTGCTAACGATCTCACGGTTGCATCCGTTCTTTCGGGTAATAGAAATTTTGAGGCAAGAATACACCAGAGTATCAAGGCAAACTACCTGGCTTCCCCCATGCTGGTGATTGCTTTTGCCCTTGCCGGAAGAATTGATATTGATTTAACAAAAGAGCCGGTTTCGTTTGATGACAAGGGAGATCCTGTCTATCTCGAAGACTTATGGCCGTCATCGCAGGATATTGAAATACTGGTAAAAAATCATGTGAAACCAAAATTTTATCAAAAAGAATATGCCAGGATTTTTGACGGTGATCCATTATGGCAGGATCTTGACATTACGAAAAGTACGACATTTGCATGGGATACACATTCCACATATATAAGAAAGCCGCCCTATTTTGATAATTTTACCTCGGGGTTAAAAAGGCCTTCCGATTTAAAGAATTCTCGTGCACTTCTGATGCTGGCGGATACCGTTACCACAGATCACATATCACCGGCCGGGGCTATTCCCGAAGATTATCCTGCTGGAAAACACCTGATTGAACATGGTGTCGAGAAAGAAAACTTTAACTCATACGGTTCCAGGAGAGGCAATCATGAAGTCATGATGCGGGGAACCTTTGGCAATATAAGGATAAAAAACAAACTCGTATCGCCCAAAGAGGGCAGTTTCACAATAAAGTTTCCGGGTCAAGAGGAAATGTATATCTATGATGCGGCCATGTCATATATGGATCAGGGCATTGACTTGATCGTGATGGGGGGAAAGGAATACGGAACCGGTTCTTCCAGGGACTGGGCTGCTAAAGGAACCGGCCTTCTGGGAATAAAAGCTGTGATAGTTCAGTCGCTTGAACGTATCCACAGAAGCAATCTTGTCGGAATGGGAGTCTTACCGCTGGTATTTATGGAGAATGAAAGCTGGGAAAGCCTCGGACTGGATGGGTCGGAATCCTTTTCCATCACCGGAATTGAAGACATGGAGCCGCAAAAAGTTTTACAGATAAAAGCCGTAAAGAAAGACGGTAATGAAATTATATTTGAAGCAATTGCAAGGCTTGATACCAAAGTCGATGTGGATTATTTTGAAAACGGCGGTATTTTGCCCTATGTACTCAGAAAGATCATGAGCACAACAGACACAATAGCTTGAAAAGAGGAGGTGCCAAATGAGTGACCATCATTCGATCATTAATAAGGGTCTTAGAGGTGTAACAGTGGCCAGCACAAAAATAAGTGACGTGGACGGTCAGGCAGGAAAATTGATTTACAGGGGCTACCTGGTTCAGGATATTGCAGAGCGAACCTCATTTGAAGAAGTAGCCTATCTTTTGCTTTTTGAAAAACTGCCTGACAAAAAGGAGCTGGAAAGTTTTACCAGGTGCCTTAAAGAAGCAAGAGAGATCCCTTATGAAGTTATCCAGGCTCTTAAAACAATGCCTGTAAATTCATTGCCCATGGATATTCTTCAGTCGAGTATCCCCATGCTTGCCAATCATGATCCTGATATTAAGAATCATTCACCAGAGGCATCCGAGGACAGAGCTATCAGCCTCATCGCCAAATTTCCCGGTATCATCGCCGCATGGGAACGGATACGTCACGGGAGAGATATTGTACCGCCAGATGTAAAACTGGGCCATGCAGCGAATTTTTTGTACATGCTGAAAGGGGAAGCCCCTGATGATGATGTGCAGCACTTTTTTGATGTCGGGCTGGTTTTACATGCAGAACATTCTTTCAATGCATCAACTTTTGCCGCAAGAGAAGTTGCTTCGACCCGTGCACACATGTATGCAGCTGTAACCGCGGCTGTTGGATCTCTGTCCGGCGAACTGCATGGGGGCGCAAATGTCCGGGTCATGGAGATGTTAAAACGCATCGGCTCCGTTGATAAAGTCCAGGAGTATATCAACCGGGAGCTTGACGCGGGCAGGGTGATTTTCGGGCTGGGTCATGCGGTCTACAAAACAGATGATCCCAGGGCACTGATTCTTGCACCCATGGCAAAAATTGTGTGCAAAAAGATTGGGGAGCCCCACTGGTATGACATTTCAAAACAGCTTGAAGAGAAGGGTAAGGCCGCGTTTAAACAAAGAAAGGGAATAGACATCTTTCTGAACGTGGATTTTTACAGCGCATCACTTTACTATGCCATGGGGGTACCAACGGATCTGTTTACACCGGTATTCGCCATTTCCAGGATCGCGGGATGGGCAGCACATGTCCTGGAAGAACAGTTTGCCTGTGCTGCACCAAAGACTGCTATTTACCGCCCTGAATCAGAGTATATAGGAGAGTATTGCGGTCCTGCGGAATGTACTTTTACGTCTATGGATGAGCGATAAGCCTATTGGGGGGGGGTTAAATACCCCCCCCCCTTTTTTTACGATCAAATCTTAACCATGTGTCCGCTGTACCAAAAGAGGATCACTTTTCTGCTAGCTTGAACGCTTTGCCGGGAAAAAAGCAGTAGGGACACTCTTTTGGTGGCTGGTTCCCATAGTGAACATGTCCACAGATACGGCAACGCCAGGCTTTTTCGTTTTCTCCCTCTGCCATCAGGTTTTCGGGCAAGACCTCTGCACGATGCAGGGGCAGATCTTCCAGCGATGGCATGACGGGTTTGTAACCGCCCATCACATAACCCGCAACGATCATTCTCTGAATTTCGCTGGTTCCCTCATAAATTCTCAGCAGCCGGATATCCCGATAGAGTTTTTCCAGAGGAAACATTTTTGTATATCCGTATCCACCCAATATCTGCATGGCCTCGCTGACCACTTCAAGGCCTGCCTCCGTGGCATAAAACTTGGCAATGGAGGCATTGAGTGTCGGGTCAACCCCGCTGTCAGCCTCCCACGCCGCCTTCCACACCAGGAGTCGTGAAGCTTCAATCTTCTGGTACATCTCTGCTATTTTAAACTGGATGGTCTGGAAATCTCCTATTTTCTGGCCAAATGCCTGTCGTTTTTTTGCATAATCCAAGGCATATTCCATGGCGGACCGAGCCGCTCCAATGGCAAACGCCCCGATGACAGGACGGGTCCGGCTGAAGGTTTTCATGGACAGAAAAAACCCTTCCCCGGGTTCTGCCAGTACATTTTCTCTGGGCACCCTGACATTGTCAAAATGGACGCCCACTGTGTTCGAGCAGCGCTGGCCCATTTTGGGTATGGCGCGTCCCACCATGACTCCGGGCCATTTTTTGTCAACGAAAAATGCACAGATTCCCTGATGTTTCTGTTCAGGATCAATTGTTGCAAAAATACTGAAATAATCGGCAATACCGCCGTTGGTAACCCAGTATTTGGTGCCGTTCAAAATATAATCTTCTCCATCCGGCTGGGCCAGGCATCGAATGCCGGAAACATCAGACCCCAGAGTGGGTTCGGATGTGGCAAAACTGATTAGTTTGAAGTCCTTTGCAAAACGGGTGAGATATTTTTCTTTCAAATCTTCATTCGACGACAGGATCAGGGGCTCCATACCCAGAGAATTTCCAAAAATAGAGGTCGCTGTTCCTGGACAGGCAGCGGCGATTTCCTCTGTGATCACACAGCCGTCAATGATACCGAACCCCTTCCCACCGTATTGGGCAGGGATATCACCGTGAGAAATTCCTTTCTCAAACGCTTTTTTAAGAATGTGGACCGGAGTCTTATCCTTGGCATCATAATACCATGCTTCGGGCAGAACATTATCAAGAGCAAAGGTTCTGGCTTTTTTCTGAAGTTTGATCTGCGTTTTGTTAAGACTGAAATTTAACATAATGGCGGCCTCCTCTATCTGATTTAAAGTATGAGAAATCTGTTAACCCGTAAATTTCAAATATAGTTATTGAACAATCGGATAATTATTTTTTGCCCAACCGGAAATCCCGTGTCTGAGGTTGAAGATTTTTTTGAATCCGGCATCAATCAATATCTTTGAAGCCACAGTACTTCTGTTTCCACTTGCGCAATAAATCAATATGGCATTGTTTTTATGGACATCCAGTTCACTGATGCGCTTCTGGAGTTCCTGAACAGGAAGCAAAATTGAATTTTCAAGATGTCCTGTTGCATATTCTTTCGGAGTTCTGACATCAAGGATAAGAGGGTTGTCGGTCTTGATATACGTCTTTGCATGTTTGGATGACAAAGCCTTATAGCTTGCCTGCTGGTATTCTATTACACTGATCTGCCCTTTGATAGACTTGATCTGAAAAGGATAGGTGCCGATCTGTTTCATCTTGAAGTACGAACTAGTCTTAAGATCGTGAGTCACCTGTTTTTTTTCTTTCAGCGTCGGAAAAACAGCAAATGATTCACCCATCTTTTCCGGCAGCCTGAATTTTATATAATCACCACGATATACTGTAAATTTTTGAATCCCCTGACGCGTACCAAGATTTAAAATACGGTATCCATCCTCAACTTTGCTTAGCACTCTGTCTTCTGATGCGTATGACAGGTCAAGCAATAATAAATTGAATGCAAAGATGGATAACAAAATTACCAGGACAAAATGTTTGTGTTTCATTTTGAAAAGTTCTCTCCTAAAAAGTTTCAGCTAAATGATATAAATTTCTTGCGCTGGGACTGTAATCATTTGCTTTTTTGATTTTTTCTATGGCCTGCAGGCACTCCTGACGATTTCCTAGAAGATAATGCAGGGAGGCTATCATAAAATGGGCATCATGTTTTTCCAGGCCATGAGAATGGCCTCGATATTTCCCTGTCAAATGTGTTATCTTTCTTTCAAGTCGCACGTCCATTGAAAAAAGACGAAAAAATTGTGAGTCATATTCAAGCGCCCTTCGCATTGCCCATACTGCCTTTGATAATTGCCCGGATTCTGCAGCTGCAATGGCATATCCAAGTTTTGGTTCACCGCTTTCCGGATAGGATTCGGCAATCTTGCTAAAGACATCAAGGGCTGTATGGGATCTGCCTTTTTTAAGCAAATCCCAGCCATGGGACAGGGTATATCGAGATTCAGATCGATAATTGTATCGGTAGGTGCGTACAGGGGAACGATATTTTTTATAAAATGGTGATGAATACGGGTAGTGACCATACTTATTTTTATCATGATAATACCTGTAACGGTCCCTGCTGGTCCATGCAGCGGTCAGACCGGTCATGAAAAAAAACATTCCCATTAATGCGGTTATAAAAATAATATAAGGTTTCATGGTGCAACCTCCTTTTTAAACATTCTGTTTGATAGTTTAGTCCGTCAAATTGCAAAAAACTTACACAATTTTAAAAAGGAATTCCAACATGTTGATTCGTGTCTGACCAGAACCGCCATACTCATCTACTGTAGAACGTTTTGGTTAAAAAATTTTCCCTACAATTATTATTACACTCTGTACATACTCCCAATATTTCAACAGACAGACTCAGACAGGATCGCTTATTGTTCTTGAGCCATCTTAGCCACCATTTCCTGAAGATTTTCCAGCGGCGCGCCAATGGCATCGGCCATTCGATCCAGATAGTTGAAAAAGGCAATAACGTGGATACTCTCAAGTATCATCTCATCTGATATGCCTAAATTACGAAGGGCCTTGATGTCTTCAGGAATTATTTTATGTGATTCTTGGGTCATCTTGGCGGCCAGCTGTAACAGGCCTTTGGTTTTTTCATCAATGAGATTAGAGCCTTCCGGGTCATCCAGAATGCTTTGCATCTGTTCCCGGCTAAGTTGCCCCTGGGCCATGACCATGGCCCCATGAGCGTCCAGTCAGTAGGCGCAGCTGTTTAATTTAGAAACATAGGCAGCCAAAAGTTCTTTGGTGAGCCGACTATGCTCATGATCTTCTATCATTAACTGCCTTACATATTGCACAATAGTTTGCAGAAGATCGGTGCGAAGGTTCATGGCAGTAAAAACTTTAGGCACCATACCGCCAAACAGTCCTTCCATTTCCTGGTTGATCTGGTCCATCTTAGGGTCATCCCCAGGCGCAAACATCTTTAGATAAGTCATTTTGTTTTCTCCTTATTTATCCGTAAAAATTATAAAAAAAATCCAATGTTATTTAAATCCGGAATTATTCAAGTCTCTGGATTTAATATTGTCGTTTTACTGATTTGTCGGAGGTTATCAAAAAATCTTACAAAAAAAATTCAACTCAATAAAATATTCCGAAAATTCGTAATATTTTTTTAATTATGCTTCCATTCTTTTTTCTGTGGTTCTTGATACGTTCCGGCTATATCAATAAATTGTTTTTCAAGTTTCATAAATGCTTCGACTATTTCAGGATCAAAATGCTTTCCCTTCCCCTCTATAATAATTGCTTTGGCTTTCTCGTGGGAGAAAGCATCTTTGTAAACTCGTTTCGTAATCAATGCATCATAGACATCGGCAAGGGCCATCAGGCGGCAAGCCACAGGAATATCTTTTCCTGCAAGGCCATCTGGATACCCTGATCCGTTCCATTTTTCATGATGATAATAGGCTATCTCACGCGCTTTTTTTAAAAATGAATTTTTCCCAAGCTTGTTTTCTGCCCATTTCAGGGAATCACCACCAATGGTGGTATGGGTTTTCATCAGTTTCCATTCTTTTTTTGTCAATCTTTCGGGTTTTAAAAGGATGGAGTCAGGTATCCCTACTTTACCAATATCATGAAGGGGTGCTGACCGGTATAGTAAGTCAATTGCACCGGCATCGTAAAGATCTTTTTTATAGGATGGATGATCCTGGAGATACTCTGCCAGAAGCTTGATATAAAGCCTTGTCCGTTGGAGATGCGCTCCTGTCTCCGGGTCTCTGGTTTCTGCCAGTGATGACAGGGATAAAATGGTGATGTCCTGGGTAGATTGAAGCTCTTTGGTTCTTTCAATAACTTTTAATTCAAGTCTTTTGTTTAAATCGCGCAATTCAATTTCAAGATTCTTCAATCTTGTGATATCTGTACCCGAAGCAAGTACTGCCCTCTCCATGGGAAAGGGTGAAATATTATACCGGATGGTTCTGCCATGTCTTGTCACCTCAATATTAAAGATTGTTTTATTGGTGTCAAGACAGTCTTTGACAATATCAGAATACTTTTCAGGCAGGATATTCTGATAACTATCCCTGGGAAAACCCATCAGTTCAAGCTGTTTTACGAAAGATTCGTTGGCAAATGTGAAGTTACCGCCAGCCTCAATTTTTAGAATCGGATTAGGGTTATTAATGGGAATATGGGCGAGTGAGGTTTTTTCCCGGATACTTTCCTCAATCAGTTTATCTCTGTGTTCCTGGTCATACAGTATGGAAGCCATGATATTCAGAAGATAGGCAATACCCATGCCAGTAACAAGGGAAAACAACAGAGCAAATACGAGCCTAGGGACAGATGAACTGCCTTGGAGCAGGTGAGACAAAAAGAGACATACGAATACAAAGATTCCGGCCTTTGGGGCCAACGAAAAAATGGCCCGATGGTTCTTTGTCTTAGTGTATCGTTGCAACAGGCTGTTAACAGTAATTGTATAAAAGAGTTCACAATAGGAATAGTCTATTTCAAAAATTTTTCTATCAAGATCCACATGAAGCCGGGCACAAAATTTATGAAAGCCTTTATTGTCCAGGAGAAGTGAAGATAGGTTGACTGAATTTGTAGCAGATAGTCCGGGTTTAAATTCGGATTTTTGCGCAGAAAACAGATGTTTTCTAATATGGGACAGTACCAGAAGTGCTTTTATAAGCTGGCCGCTTTCCAATCGCGTATCAAATTTTATCCTGGATATTCGGCAATCAGATAAAAGGGAGGATATTTGGGAGGTGACAATAAATTCCCTGTCGGGTGTATTATCTAAAAATTGCATCACCAGTCTGTTGGGATTCTTTTTCAACTCTGCGATAATTGAAATCTGATGAACTTGTTTCAAAGATGGGAAAACGTCATTTTCAAGAGTGTTCGCC
>JAQICW010000580.1 GCA_027858355.1 Desulfobacula sp. | reverse complement strand
GATTTTTTATGGGGAATTTGACGGTAGAAGGAAAAAACGTGTTCTGGTCAAAATAATTGGGGAATGAAATCTTCCTTGGTGAAGATTATTTCGATCGTTTGTTGAAAAAGGAACTCCATGCAAAAACGTATTTTGGGTAAAAACCATCTGGAAGTATCTTCAATAGGATTAGGATTATCGCAGTAATTTGCCCCGTTTTGATTCTGCAGCAATGAAAGAAAATTTAAAATTGATAACCACGTTTCAAGAACTGGCTGATGAAATGGAGATTTCCCTTGCACAATTGTCATTGGCATGGCTGTTGGCCCAGGATGATTCCATCGTCCCCATACCAGGGATGAAGCAACAAAAATATATTGATGAAAATATAAAAGCTGTTGACATGTCATTGACAAAGGAATCTTTAGAACAGATTAATACCATGGAAGTGTCGGTTAAAGGCAGACAGCATAATCAATACAACCTTGAGTTTATAGATGAATAAGGCGTTTGTCTATTTTTTTGGCTAACTTTGCTGGTTTTAAAGAGACATGTAAAATTTTTTTTCTATTGCTTTTACTTTTATCTTCCTTTCCCGCGATAAAAAAAACCGGTAAAGAGGGTCATCCATCTGGATATTTTTTTGAAGAATATCTTTTTCAAGAAGCGACAAAACTTCAACAGACACATCACAGGAAGGATATCCCTTGTCATCAATGGGAATGGAATTGTTAAGTTTAATTTCAACAATATTGTTGATGTCAACCAGTTTTAAATTTCCCTCAATGGTTAATATCAGATTCCCGAAACCTGCAAGATCAGGAATATATCCAGTATCACTAATCATCTGCCGGATTTTTTTAACAAAAATGGTTATATTTTTCTGAGCTTTTTCCACCCTGGCTGCAAGCTGGGAATCCGGGCAGGTTGAGGATTTGAACAAGTCCAATAAAAAATTTTTACCACCTAATCCCCAGGGATCCAAAATTTCGCCTTCTATGTATTCCTGGAGTCCGCACAGGACAATCTGGCTTTTTCCTGTCCCAGTATAATCAACAATAAACTCTTCAGATTCTGCAATAAAGTCTGGCCCTAAAAATTTTAAAAATAGCTGATATTTTTTTATCTCCTGAAAAACTGCTTCTTTGTTTTTAAACCGGTTTCGTAATATCCTTAACATTTTTTTGGGTTTGGCCCTGGGAAACATTCGTATCCCTTCTGTGATTTCTCCGTGTGTCTCTTTGAGGACATCTTGGGCCGCCAGGATTTCAAGAATGTGAGACCTTAAGCCGGATCTATAATATTTTCGGAAGATATAGTGACTTGAATCATTTATAAAATTGAGTTTTAACACCTCTCTTTCTGTCAAATAGGCCTGATCTCTTATATCCTGTATTGTATCGCTCATCACTATTTTTTACAGACTATTGGATTTATTTACAAGCCTTAACAGGAAAAGACAGCCTTCTTAACCATTTGCGGATTTCCTTCTGGCAGGCATAAAATTCCATAAGTGACAGGCTCTTTGAAACATGATACTTAAAAATGATTATAAAACATATTCTTGTTTAAAGGAAAACCATATGGAAGAGTTAAATAGTCAATGGGGTCATGGGATCTTCAAACGCCTGGCAGCTAATATAGAAATGGTCATCAAAGGCCAGAAAGAGTGCATTCGTTATATTCTTGCCGGACTTGCCAGCAACGGGCATATTCTTTTGGAAGACAATCCAGGAACGGGGAAGACAACCCTTGCCAAGGCATTAGCTAAAAGCATAGATGCAGATTTTAAACGAATTCAGTTTACACCGGATCTTTTGCCTTCAGATATTCTGGGAGTTTCAATCTTTGACCCGGCCCAAAAGATTTTTAAACTTCACAAAGGACCGGTGTTTACCAATATTCTTCTGGCAGATGAAATCAACAGGGCATCTCCAAGAACTCAGTCTGCCCTGCTGGAATCCATGGCTGAAAGCCAGGTAACTATTGATGGGAGCATTTTAAATCTGGAAGATCTGTTTTTTGTTATAGCCACCCAGAATTCCGTTGAATCCAGTGGAACCTATCCCCTTCCAGAAGCCCAGATGGATAGATTTGCCATGCAGCTTAAACTGGGATATGTGGCAAGAGAACAGGAAGTGGCAATATTGTCCGAGCAGCAGGAAAATCACCCCATTAACACCATCACCCCTTGTGTTACCCTGAAAGAAATTTTAAGGCTGCGCCGCATGGTCAGCCAGGTGTTTATTGCAAAAGAACTTAAACTCTATATGGTTGACCTTGTTAATATGACCCGGGAAAAAACCGGGATTAGCCTTGGTGCAAGCCCGAGAGCAACCATTGCATTAATGAAGACGGCACAGGCTTTGGCAGTTTTTGACAACCAGGCCTTTATAACGGCCGACCATATACAAGAGATTGCCGTCTATGTCATTGCCCACAGGTTGATACTGGATCCCCAGTCAACCTTTTCAGGGATGACAGCCAGGTTTGTTGTGGAAGATATTTTAAAATCCATTCCAGTTCCAGTATAAGGTTTTTATGTTGGCCCGGTTTTTATATAAATCATACAGCTTGTTTTATCTCGTAAGAAATTGGCGCAATCGGCATTTTACGCCTGCCGGCGGGATGATCATTGCAGCCATTATACTGTCGGGAATATTCGGGTTTAATATTTTAAAAACAAATCTGTACCAGGTTCTGGCATTTGGTGTTTCTATCATGCTGGTTTCTTTAGGGTACAGCCTGTTTGGGTTCAGGCTCAAAGTAATAGTCAATCGTATCCTTCCTGAATATGCAACCATGGGTGATAAAGGAATTTATGAAATAGAAATTAAAAATTTATCATCAAAGATACAAAAAGGGCTTGTTTTTTATGAAGAGATCCATGATCCCAGGCCTTCTTTTAAGCTTTTGTTATCCAAAAAAGAACCCTTTGAGCACAAAAGAAATGCCTGGGACAGGAAAACCTTGGATTTTAGATGGCTGTGGCTGATAGAAAAAAACCAGAAGGCGCGGATTTTTCCCATTCAATTGCCGGCTTTGCCTGGTGGAGAAACCATCCGGGTGAAAGCCTTGTTTGTCCCAGAGTCCAGAGGATATATTAATTTTTCAGGCTGTACCTTTGCAAGGCCCGATGCCTTGGGTATTTTCAATCGGCTGCACAGGGTTGAAAAAAATCAGAAAATACTAGTGCTTCCAAGACAATACCGGCTTGAAACCCCACAGCTTATATCCACAAGACAATATCAACGGGGCGGGATTTGTCAGGCCTCATCTATTGGGGATTCTGATGAATTTATGTCCTTGCGCCACTACCGCCCGGGTGACCCTTTACGCAATGTTCACTGGAGAACCTTTGCCAAAACCCGTGAGCTTGTAATCAAAGAATTTGAAGATGAATATTTTGTAAGGCATGTCATTATTCTGGATAGGATTTTGAGTTCAGGCAATGAAGCACTTTTTGAGTCGGCTGTCAGCATTGCATCGTCTTATATCACACCACTTAAGACCCATGAAGCCATTTTTGATTTAATGTTAGTGGGAAATCGGTCCCATTCTTTTTCCTGGGGCAGGGGGCTTGGCCATTTTAAAAAAATGCTTGAGATTCTGGCAAGTATTGAGCCTTGTGAAGAGAAAACTATTTTTGAACTGGCTCCTGCCATACAGACCGACCTGAAAAAATTTTCCAGTTCCATTTGCATTTTTTTAGGTTGGGAAGAGGGTCATAAAAAAGTTTATCAATTGTTTAAACAGGCCTTGGTACCCATATCTGTCATTGTACTGGCAGAAAACAAATTAAAAATGGAAGAAAAAATATTTCAGGATAAGACGGCCATGGCCAATATCAAAGTGGTGGAACCCGGTCAAGTCCAGGAAACATTAGGTCAGGAAACATTAGTCCAGGTATGAAAACGCCTCGATTTTTTTTAGGAACAATTGTTTTATTCTGGGGGTGGCAGGTGCAGACCCTTTGGATAGCAATATGCCTGGCCGCCATACTTGAATCTTCCCGCGCAGTTAAAACCAAATTCGAGTTTGAGCCTTCTGACTTTAATAAATTCATTGATATCAGTATCGTTTTTCTGGCCGGGGTTATTGTGATTTCATTAAC
>JAQICW010000564.1 GCA_027858355.1 Desulfobacula sp. | reverse complement strand
TAAAAAGCAAAAATACTAAAGAGCAACAAACAAACCTTCTTTTGTTTTTACAAGGATTGAGAGATAAAATCAGGACTGATCTGTAACCGGATCAGCCCTGACAATGATTTGATTCAGCTCAATGATTTCATAATTTCTATGATTTCCTCGGGTTCAGGCCGAAGGGTATGATCGACATTCACTTCAGCGTTTCTGATGATTCCGCTACTGTCGACGATGAATCTTGCGGCCATGGGCAGTACCCAGGAATCGTTGCCATTGAACCGCTCAAGGTCAATGCCCAAGGTTTTGTATATTTCCTGAAGTTTTTCCGGGAGGACAAAGTCAAGGTTTAACTGAGCTGCATATTGGTTATCCAAATCCGTAACCACCGGAAAGGAAAGTTCGTTTTTTTTCACGACCTGCTTGGAATATTTAGTCAATTGCGGGCAAATGGAAACCAGTGAACCGCCCGCTTCCTGAATCCGGCCGTAGACCTCCTGCAGAGCTGCCAGCTCTGCATTGCAGTAGGGTCACCAGACACCACGGTAAAAATTAACGGCCAGAGGCCCTTTTTCAAGAAGCGCTTTTGAGCTCACCCTATTGCCTTGTACATCGGGAAGTGTAAACTCGGGCAGCGCCTCACCAACCTTAACCGCTTTATCAGCGATTCCGGACTTTACCAGATTTTCGGTCGCCTGAAGCAGGGGACCTATTAACTCAGGGGGTTTCGTCGTGATAGACTCCTGTTTCATTGCAATAAGTTTTTCCTGTAACGTCATACTGACCTCCAATGTGTTTGTGTGATGAGATTTATTTTGCAGCGGACAATTAATGTCCGCCAGATATTTATATTGTTATCAACTTCTCGTCATCTTTAAGAATTTGAGTTAAAGGAGGACCCTGATAAATGACTTCAAGTTCAAGGTCTTCCAGTATCTTCGTGACACCGAGCTGATCTGCACACGCTTTGCAGGCGGTGACACGCACCCCTTCAAGTTTGGCTTCTTCGATGAGGTCCTGTATCAGCTTGTTTTCACTTACCAGTTTTACGGTGGCGCCCCAGATTATGATGGTGACTTCATCCCACCAGTCCTTTTTTTTGCGTTTATCCCATACATAAAGACCATTTTTTCTGATGTAATCACATTGTCATTGGTCCACAGTATAGTGAGTTTATTTTTTGTCGTCATGTCAGTTGATTCCTTTTTTATTATTTTGAAAGGGACCTTATATTCTCCTATATGGTTTTGTTGATAAATTTATGGGTAGTGTTACACTTTCAGGCAAGCAGGATGAGGCCCACCACCCAGCTTGTAGATTCGTTATCGAATGCATCTGATCTTTCCGCTTTTTGACCTGGCCACCCGCAGGACGTCATCAATTGTGTCACATCGATACCAAACCCTGACATGGATGGACGGGCAGATTCTATATGGCGGCAGGGTTTATTTTCTGATAGAATACAGCAGTTTTCCTGGTCATCACAAAACAAATCTTTACATGATCCACCGGCAAAGGCTTTTGACTTTTCGAAACCTGTTTCGATGGCTTTTTGTTCTACCCCTGCCACTATCTGATGAAGCAGCCGCATCACGCCCTTTCGTTCATTGGAAAACATGATCGATGAGGGTAATTCTATTTTCACTATAATGGAATACTGGCTCTGTGCCTGCCACTTTCTAAATTCTGCAGGGCCTTCCACATTGGGGGGACAGCTTGCGCCAAGACCATAATTGGGGCAGGTATACTCTCCGTTACATAGCGCTGCCAGATCATCCTTTACCTGAATCACCCTGGAATCCATAGCGACGCAAGTACTTGCCCCAAGTTTCAATGCTTTCTCGGTTAAGTGCGCATACTGTTGTTGCATATCAATATATTCTCCATTTTTCATATCCATCATACCTTTTAATTTTCACAATGCGTCACCTAAGCACTTCAATACGCCAGCCCCAAAGGGGTTAGAAAATAGAATCAAACCTGCATTTATCAAAACAACTCAAGGTTGCCAATACAAGTTGGAGACAGTTCCATGTCATCCCCTGCCATTTGTTTAAACATAATGGCGTATACCGAAATATACGCCATCGTGGTTTGATCAGTTTTATTTAATAAATGTTAGAAATCCAACTACGCAAAGAGTCCTTTTACAAACGCTTTGGCATTTTCCACATCTTCCTGGTTAGGGCGGCCGGTCATCTGTTTGACCATTTCCGCCCACTGGTCATCCTTCATATTCAGTTTCTTCTGAACCGGACCGTGCATGGATTCAGCCAAAAAACCCTGGCAGTCAAAACATCCTTTGAATTCGATGCCTTTTTCCTTGCATGCTGCTTTCATGGGCTCTGCAAAGACGTCCATATCCTGTTCAGGATAGGCTGGGGCCATATGGGTAATAAAACCGGCCATCTGCTGGCCGGAAGTTGCTTTAAGAACGCTCAGGCATTCCTTTATCGGAGCTGCAAGGCTGCCTGAGTGCAGGGGCGACCCCATGAAAATACAGTCGTATTCAGCGACCATGTCGGGGGTGAGTTCTTCAAGCTTTTTCAAGTCGGCATCACTGGCCTTTGCTGCTTCTTCGCAGATGGCTTTGGCTATTTTTTCTGTGTTTCCACTCTGGCTAAAATAAGTAACTAATACTTTCATGGTGTAACCTCCGTTTTAAATTTGTTTTTGTTGCTATCGTTTTGCTGGAACTACTTTCTTGAATTTAAGATTGACCCTAATATTTTTCCGATTGCCTTGGCTTCTTTTTGCGCGTTGCTGCCATATTCTTCCGGGCGATTTTTTTGGGCAATTTCAGCAGTCGTTAGACCCATGTGGGCGTATACATTACCCACTGCACAATCATGGCCACAGCCACAATCATAGCATTGTTGATGACCAGGATCAGTAAATGTCCCAATCACGGCCATTTTATTGTGAAGCATCATTTTTTCAATGAAGGACGTTGCTTCTTTTTTGTCTTTATCCCGATCAAGCCCAACAGCAATTCCTAATTTTCCAGCAAATGGAAAAGCTGAGCGGTGTCTTAATGCAAATGTTCTTTCCCAGAAGGCATGCCCTATAGCATTCAAAGTGCCATAGTAGTTTCCACCACCAAAAACAAGCGCATCTGCATCATTTATTTTATCGATGACCCCCTGAAAATCATCCTTTTGAATGCATTTATTGGTATCTGCACATTTCAGACACCCTAAACACCCTTTGATATTTAATGCAGCAAGGTGAATCATTTCGTATTCTACACCCGATTCTTCAAGTATATCTTTCACAATAATTTTTGAATATGCCGCTTTTCTGCCGCTGCTGCTAATGCCGATTGCTTTCATTTGCTATCCTCGATATTATTATTTGGTAAGTGTCAAACACACAGGCTTTAATTCGTATTCACTACATCAAGACCCGGTTTTTTATTTTTTGGGCAATTTCCTGACCTAATAGATTGGCTTTATCCCAAACCTCTGACTGGTCCTTAACTTTACAAAATTTATCCGGGGTGACGGTTGTGTCATTCCCAAATACCCAGGGCAGCGAGCTCATCGGACAGGTTTCGCTAAAACCACAGACCAGACATTCTGTATTGCCGGTAATTTTCAGATTACCCAATATCTCCATTCCCTTAATCGTCAAAGCATGCTCAATCTGTTTGCTTGTCTCTTCAAGTCCGGGTGCCCCCCGGCCAATTCCTGATGCGATAACAAGGCTATGGACATAAGCCGGGACACCCAGTAGAATAAGGCTCTTCTGGAAGGACCTATTCCTGAGGCTTACCTGCTGGATGACTCTCATAAACTGGTTCAAACTGTCCCGCTTTACGTCG
>JAQICW010000142.1 GCA_027858355.1 Desulfobacula sp. | reverse complement strand
GCGGTCTTATATTTGTTGAAAAACTTTTCTTCAAACTTTTCTATAATTGAGGAAAGTAAAATCATTTTACCCCTCCCCAGCCGATATCAAAGCCGTTTATTATCTTGTTTATTGTATGGCAGGAGTTGTTTTGCCTTGCAGCAGTGAGATGGGTATATCTAACAGTTGTTAATAAACTGACATGGCCCAGGATTTTTTGCAGCTCAATCAGATCAACCCCTGCTTCTAATAAATGGGTTGCATAACTGTGGCGCAAGGAATGACAGGATATTTTTTTTTTAAATCCTATTTGCCGGGTGACCATTTTCATTGCAGTTTGAATTCCACCTCTTTCCAGAGGGGAATCTACCAGATGAGCATTTTTGAGCCCTCTTTTCCGGTTTGGAAAGATGAATAACGGGTGTTTATGAACCAGCCAAAAATTTCTCAAAATACGTAATGTGTGATCAGCGTCAGTTATAATACCCGCCAGACGACAATTAAAATTCCCGAAACATAAGACCTAAAAAATGGTAAAATCATCCAAATCTAACGAAAGGAGAAGTTTGGATGGTTACGGACCAACAAGTAAGGAGGTTATTTAAATTGGTACAGATAGAAAAGAATTTCGGGATAGCAGCATTGAAGGCTGGAATGGATGAAAAGACAGCCCGCAAATACCGTAAACACGGTAAGTTACCAAGTGAACTCAGGCAAGAGCATACATGGCTAACGCGCAAAGATCCTTTTGAAGAGGTATGGGGAAATATTAAATCTATGTTGGAGCTCAATCCGGGGCTGGAGGCCAAGACCTTGTTTGAGTATTTTCAACGCAGAAGTCCAGGTGAATTTGCAGATGGACAGCTTAGAACTTTACAGCGGCGCATTAAAATTTGGAGAGCTATAGAAGGTCCCTCCAAAGAAGTTTTTTTCAGTCAAATTCATAGGCCTGGAGAGTTGGGCCAGTCAGATTTCACCCATATGAACAAACTGGGAGTAACCATAAGCGGTGTTCCTTTTGACCATATGATTTATCATTTTGTTTTGACCTATTCCAATTGGGAGGCTGGGACTATTTGTTTTTCAGAAAGTTTTGAGAGCCTGAGTCAGGGGCTTCAAAATGCTTTATGGGAGCTGGGAGGAGTGCCGGAAAAACATCGCACAGACTGTTTGACCACGGCAGTAAATAAGGCTGACCATCCTGAAGAATTTACCCGGAGATATCAGGATATTGTCGATCATTATGGAACAACTGCCTGCAGAACAAATCCGAATAGCCCAAATGAAAACGGTGACGTTGAACAACGCAACTATCGTTTCAAAAAAGCAGTGGATCAGGACCTGCTTTTAAGAGGAAATCGAAATTTTGATGATCGAACTTCATATGAAGAATTTTTACGCAAATTGTTTATGCAGCTAAATGCCGGTCGAAAGAAACGGTTTATGGAAGAACAGGCTGTTTTACACAGATTGCCCAAACGCCGGATTGACTCATGTAAACGACTGGAAATGAAAGTCGGCCCCAGTAGTACCATACGTGCAAATCATAATATCTACTCTGTAGAAAGCCGGCTGATCGGTGAAAATATCCAGGTACGTCTGTATATGGAGCGGTTGGAGATATGGTACGCTCAGAAAAAGATTGATATTTTGCCAAGACTTCGTGGTGAAGGAAAACACAAAATCAATTATCGGCATATTATTGACAGCCTAATCCGAAAACCAGGTGCATTTGAAAACTACCGTTATCGTGATGCAATGTTCCCAACCAGTCAGTTCAGAATTGCATATGACAGCCTGAAAAAACGTTATACTCCAAGAAGCGCTGCCAAACGATATCTGCATATTCTAAATATGGCTGCTAAAGAAAGCGAAACAGCTGTAGACAATGCCTTAAGAATCTTGATTGATAAAAGTATGGATATTTGCAAGGAGCAGGTTGAGATACTTATGCACTCCGGTGAATCTGTTTTTACTGCTACTGATATCTACATTCCGGCAATTGATTTGACTTGCTATGACCAGTTGCTACAGGAGGAATGTTATGTTGAATGACCAGGAACAGATTGTTCATATCCTCAAACAGCTTCATATGCCAACCATACGTCGCAGTTATGAAGAAGTTGCCGGCCAGGCCCGGGCAGAATCATGGAGCTATGAACAATATCTTTTAGAAGTATTAAAACTCGAATGTGAGATGCGCAGACAGAATCGAATAGCTCGTAATCTTCGCGTTTCCAAACTACCACCTTCCAAGACATTTGATAACTTTGACAAAAAACGCCTGCCAACAAAAGTGGCTGCACATTTGAATATTCTGGGCAATGGTTCTTTTTTAAACAGATCTGAAAACATATTGGCATTTGGTAATCCCGGCAGCGGCAAAACGCATCTGTTGTGTGCCATCGGTCATGCACTAATCGAACATGGAAAACGGATACTCTTTACTTCATGCAGTCAGCTTGTTCAGGATTTGCTGATCGCTAAAAAAGAACTCGAATTGACTAAAAAGCTCAGAAAGCTGTCTAACTTTGATGCAGTTATTATCGATGATCTCGGATATGTACAACAAAGCAGGGAAGAGATGGAGGTACTATTTACCTTTATGGCAGATCGTTATGAGCAGAGCAGCTTGATGATCACCAGCAACCTGCCTTTCTCTAAATGGGAACAGATTTTTAAAGATCCGATGACAACAGCAGCTGCAATTGACAGGCTTGTCCATCATAGCGTCATCCTTGAACTAAATGTAGACAGTTATCGCATGGAACAAGCAAAAAAAGATAAAAACCAGGAAAAAGGAACTGATAATGATATCCAATAGACAAAATCAAAATACAAAAAATACAGCGTACACAAAGAAAGAGATCGAAGAAATAGTCAAAATGGTACGTCTGGAATTATATAACCGCAATCTGTTTTGCGGACCCAAGGCTATTAAAGAAAGATTGGAAGAATATTATGAGATCAATTCATTACCGTCTGAAAGTACAATTGGACGCATATTATCACGCCATGGTTTGACACATGGCAGAACGGGGATTTACCAATAGCATATGTTTTTAAAAATGATTCCGGAAATGAAAAAATATTGAGTGGCTATATTTATAGGAAAAATCACATTGCTTTTATACTAAGCGATGCACAGTCAGCTATAATAATGAAATAGCAATGCTTTCAAGAATTGCAACTTAGACGAAAGGTAAGTTTATGCGCAGAGAATATAGAGGAAAACCAAAACCTAAATCACCATCACATCTCAAAGGTGTTAAAGAAAAAGGTGAGGTTGGTATCGTTTTAGAAGAGATCCTGATTAAAGCAGGTTCTCAGCATCATCAACCTAAATATGAATTAAAACGATGAAAGGATTTTTTATCAATTTATATTGGGGCCGGCTCTCATGTCCCCGGAGTTTAGCACACTATGGACTATGAAAAAAAAAGGGAAAGGCCGTACATAAAAGTACGGCACTCGTACTTCGGTAACCTTCTCGGCGCTCGGGTCTGCTCTCCAGCAGAGCCCTATCCTCCGGAAGAATAAATATAAAAAATATAATAAAATTAATTTTGCAGGTATTTATTAATGGAATAAACAGTTTGCAAGAAGATAAAAACGGGAATTTTAATTGTCGTTACAGGAAAAAAATAATTGTCGTTGATCAAATGTGTTTTCCGGAAGTGGCACAAATCGGTCTTTATTGCCTTTGGCGTCACGAATATGCACCCGCATATGATCGGCATCAATATCTCCGACTTTAAGTTTGATGCCTTCTCCAAGCCGTAATCCCAGGCTGTAGATGGTGAAGAAAAAGA
>JAQICW010000493.1 GCA_027858355.1 Desulfobacula sp. | reverse complement strand
GCTGTCATCGCATTGCTTGCTGTTGATTACACCCGGCATACCCTCAAAGATGTTTCCAGATATTTGGAACGGGAAATATCGACTATGAGTAAACGGGTTACAAACCTGCGGGATAAAATGACAAGGTTTCCCAGGGTACAAGAGAAAATCGAACGGTTGATTGAGGAAATAACGGCAATAAAGCAATAAAGCAAGCCTGACCCCAATAAATTATTGGGGGGTAAAGTTTTTTAGTTTAACGTCAATTACCTGCTGAAGTATGTTAACAGTAAAAGGTTTCATGTTTTCCGTTTCATAGTTTGTCAAATAGTATTCCATGTCATCTTTATACTTTTTTTCTTTCAGCAAATTGTTAATACCTTTTGTCAGAATATCGGTTAAATATTTTTCGTCAATAATGGATAGATCCAGAACTGTCAGGGTTTTTATCTGGAAGTTACCAAGCCTGGTCGGGGGTTTGTAGTAGAAATACCCTGAGTTTTTGGGCCGTGGGTGATTTGCGAGTCCGAAAATAATATTGGGGGATGACGTGTTCATAAGAGACCTCTTTTTTTTGCATGTGTCACGATGATTATGGTGTAAATAACCTGGAAAATCAAGAAGGGAATAAAGACAAGGAGTCTTTCTATGCCGGGGATGGTCACCAGCCACATGGCGCCAAATCCCTGGAGGACGGCAACCCCGCAATAAAATAGGGTTACTGTAATATGGGGATACCCCATGCGGTTGAATAGCTGATACAGATGGGTTCGATGGGCCTGGAAAACATTTTCCCCTTTGAACAGACGTCTCAGGAAGGAAAAGAAGGTGTCATAAATAAAATGAAACAAGAGCAGGGGTATCACCAGCAGGGATGTATGGGCATTGTCATACAGGGATGCAATGATGGAGATGGTGGCAAAGGCAAATCCGAGGAAGGTGCTGCCCACATCTCCCATGAATAATTTTCCCTTTGGAAAATTAAACACCAGAAAGCCCAGTACGCTGGCCCCCAGGGAGTAGGAGACAATATAGGCAAAATTGCTTCCCTGGCTGAACGATATGATGCAGAAAAAAGCGGTTGTAATAATGGCGTTTCCCCCGGCCATACCGTTCAGGCCGTCCATGAAATTGTAGGCATTGATCATTCCCAGGATCCACCAGAAGGTAACAAAGTAGCTTATAAGCCCCAAGGATTTGTTGTTTATAAACAAAATGTTATAGCCAAAGTTCACTTCATGAATGATAATACCAAAGGCCATGACAACGGTGATGGCCAGAGTGTGGGTGAGCAGCCGGATATAAAATGGTTTTTGTTTCAGGTCATCATACAGGGACATACCGGCAATTAGAAGGCTGGAAAATGTAAACCCAAGGAAATAGCGCTCCATAATGATGGGTTCTTTTTTAACAAAATAGAAGATCAACATACTCAAAAAAAAGGTGAAAACAATGGCCACCCCTCCGATGGTGGGGGTGGAGTGGCTGTGCGAGGAACGCCCGCTGGGGATGTCTAATACTTTTACCCGCAGAATCAACACCCAGCTGATGGCGGCAGAGACTAAAAAAAGGAAGATGGCAAATAAAATATGTTTGTATAAATTAGTGTAATCCATTTGGTTCAACTTTTCGGGTTAAAAGTTGGGTCGGGGGAATAAACTTTACCAGAGCCAACTTATGTGGTAACTTTACTACTCTTAATAAAAATGATAGTAAATAACCTTATTGGGCAACAAAATCAAATTATAAATTAAGAATAAGATTGATATGCGAACAGTGAAAGCGAAATATATAGTACCCATGATAGTTTTACTAATTTTCGGTACTGCTGCCGGTATTCAGGATTTGCGGATCAATTTGCAGAATAAAGATGAGGCAAAGACGTTGACTTCCATAGAAGTTATGACCAGTAATATCGGTGATCTGGGGATGTATAAAATACTTTCAAACGAAGAGGTGGTTGATTTTTTTGAATTGTGTGGTGTTCCAGATATACTGCTGCTGCAGGAAGTTAAGACGGAAAATGATATAAAATATATATCCGATAAACTGGGGTTGCCCCATTTTGTTTTTTTAAGTGATGCGTTGCACAGACAGAATGGGATGGCGATTCTGTCCCGATTCCCCTTGTCAAACCCGGACCACATTTATTTTAAAACAAGCAAATATGGATATGGGGCGCTTGCAGTTGATGCAAAGGTGGGGGATAACCTGAAGGTCAGACCTAAAACAATTCAGGTTGTAAGCGTTCATCTGGACAGGATCGATTCTGTGACAATGAAAGATAAAAAAATAGCCGTTAATCTGGGATTTTTATTGGAGTTTGCAAAAAATGAAATTATGGAAGACTCGGTGCGCAGTCAATCTGCCGAGCAGCTAATTCAATGGCTTGACAAGAAAAAGGCTGAGAATGTAATCATCGGGGGGGACTTTAATTCAGTGCCGCTTTCAAAGACAATAAGAACAATTGGCTCCAGGTTTGATGATGTGCTGTGGCCCTCTTTACAGTATTTAACCGGCACCTATAGGCGGCTGGATTTCCCAATTGCACCCAAGGTGGATTATCTGTTTCTTTCCCCTAATCGTTATTGCCGAAAGGCCTCGGTCCTGCCAATGAGCCCGGGAGATCATTTTCCTGTTAGGGCTCATGTTGAATTTTAGAGGGTTATGGGATTTTTTTAATGGTGAATGGTGAATTGTAAATGGTGAATGAAAGGACGGGAGTCAGGTTAAAATAGTATTTGTTTGTCAAAGCCCTTGTGTTTGCGGGGCTTTTTTTTTCAAGATTATCAGCTCAGGAATCAATATTCGAAGAATGGTCCCGGGATATTAAAAAAGGACGGCTGGCTGACTTCTAAAGCGGAAAAAGGGATGGCCCGGGCAGATGATGGGGGGTTGTATCTTACTTCATCTGATGAAGGAAAGCATGTGAGTATCCGGCAGACCACTACCGCCCCTCGAACTCTCCTGCTTCGGCCTTTATGAATACCGCCTGCCAGTAGGCGTGTCCTTGGGGGGTGTTTTCCCATGGGAATGCGCACAAAGCGGCGGCCAGGGATTTTATTTCATTGCCCAGCATGTCTTCCCTTTCGGCATTATTGATGGCCTGCATCTGGTAGGGTTCAGGCAGTTGCATGTAATATTGTGCATTTGTTTTCATTGTTGTTTCTCCTTTGGAATATATTTGTCTCTCTCATTTGCTTCGCTGTCAAGAAAAATGATTATCAGGCTTTGATAGAATTAAAGCAGAAAATTGAGGAAAGCCAATCTTTCCGTAAGAATTGATTCCAATTTTTTTTTGTATTGTCCACCTCGCGCCCAGATTTCAGCAGCAGCCCCGTTGCTAAAAACTCGCTGTTTGTTCGTTACCCAGATAAAATCTGAAGGGGGAATACTTTGGATCAATCGGCATATTGATTCCATTTTGTTTAATGTGTTGGTTAAGAAAAGTAATCTAAAACCATTGAGTTTGCAATTGGCAATATTATTGTATCGCTTATATATTTCATGCTCGAATAACATTTGGTAATTGTTTACTTTTTGTCTGATATCTCCTGGGCTTTGTGTAGGGCTCGCTAATGTCTCTGTCCCCATGTCAACTTCAAGAAAAAAAAGAAGGGCTTTTTTTGATTTTTTGTCAGTAATAGTGAAAATTCCGTCGGGAATAATCTTATGAGGATCACCTGATTTGTCATGATTTGAAAAATATTCCATCGTTAAAAGATGATCAGCATCGCCCTGAGTTAAGTGATGAGAACTTTTAGTTAAAAGGAAAACTTTGAATCTTTGGTTGATTCTTTCTATTTGAATTAGATGGATTAAAAACCAGTTTACAAGCAGATCATGTTCAATGAAAACTATATCAGATGTTTTGTTGGTAATATATTTTGCATATAAAGAAAGAATCCCCTTGTCTTTTAGTATTTTTAGGCCTTTATCCGTTATTATTATTACATATTCCTTCCGTCCCACTTTTTCCCCAAACACTCGCTCTTGTATTGCAACCAAACCCTTTTCGGATAAGTCTCTTACTCTTCTTCTAATGACTGGGATACTTCTTTGGCACAAAATTGAAAGTTGTTTTGTTGTTGAAAATTTATATTCTGCTATAGCCGAAAGAATTATGATGTCCCCTATATTTGTCATTTTCCTTCTCCTTTTTAATTAAACTGAAGGTTTGCATGATCATTGGAATAATTTATAAAACAAAGTTTAAGCACGTTATTGGTTAATTTTATTCTTTTTAATACTGGTAAATACTTAGTTTTATCTCTCTTGTTCATTATTTTATCTCTCGTGCTTGAATAAACTTTATTGGTTTTGACGATGTCCCTTGTTTCTTAATCCATTCCTTGATTTCCTTTAAAACTCTGGGCGGTGTTGGAATCGTACCTTTCAGCCAACCTTCACAAGTTTTTAATTTTTTCCGACCTGTTATTTTAGCAATCTGGGATACGGTAAGATCATGTTTTTTCTGAAGGCTTTGGAGCTCTTCTGTTGATTTTTTATTATCCTTGATATTTGTTTGAGGTGCTAAAATCTCATTCTTATGATTCATCCATGCAACGTTTGCAGCTATGGTCAGTCCAATTGACAGAGGTTCAAGTATCAACACCAAAAATGGGATGAACAATGAAAGAATAAATGTGTCATCCATTTTCAAAATCTTGGCAATTGTTAAAACTGGATTGGAATTATCATCTCCGGATATTAATTGTGTTTCCAGGCTTAATTTATGCTTAATGATTTCAAGCAAACGGTTTTGCTTATCCTCATATCCAGAATTCTTTCGCTCATTGATTCTTCTGGTAACATGGGTTTCAGGCAGGCCATTTAAGGTTTGATCAATTATGTGGATATGGGATCTTAAAACCGCCGCCTCTTCACTCAATGCATCAACCTGTGACTGAATGACATGAATACTTTGCACGGTTTTTTGGTGGCATTTGAATAAAAATCCCATGATTTCAAATGATGTTAAAAGAGTCAGAACAAAAATGATAAGAATATATCCTGTTTTTGTCAGAGCTTTGCTTTTAGGCCAAATCCGAAATAAATGTGAGATTGATAAAATTTTTCCAACCTCCATTCCAAGCCCCATACAAATAATGATAATGGTATTGTTTGAAAAAATCGAAAGAAGTCCAGAAATTGACATGAATGCTGAACTACCAAAGACTAATACTAAGCTTAATGTGATTAAAACAGGATACATATTTCCTCCTTTTTATTAAAAAATTTTTTATATTTTTTTGAGGTGAGGTGTTAATA
>JAQICW010000433.1 GCA_027858355.1 Desulfobacula sp. | reverse complement strand
CCGTAACCATCCAAACCTCCATTTTTATTCGATTTGGATGTTCTTACCATTTTTTTTAAGGTCTTACATTTCGGGAATTTTAATTGTCGTCCGGTGGGTATTATAACTGACGCTGATCAATCTTGTTCTGAAAAGGCGGCAATCCTGATCTGCTATTCCGGAGTCTCATAATCAGGCAAAAATATGGAAGCTTTTAAATGCCTTTTGAAAATAAAAATTTCTCTGAGTTGAAGCTGGGCAAGATTCGGGATTATGCACAAGGCTGGGTGAAAGATTATCCTTGCATTGAAAAAATTGCACTATACGAAGCTGGATTTGAATTTGGCCACCCTTTAAAATACATGATCGTAATAACAATTCCAAAAAAACCGTATTCTTTTTTTAAAAATGAAGAAGGTCTACGTTGTTTTTCTTTGAAATATAAAAGGATCAATATTAAAGGCTATAAAAAGGATTTTGATGATGCAACTGAAAAGGCAACTAAAGAAGATTCAGAGTTAAAAGACCTTATGGCCTACTATGATTGGACTCCAATTGATGGTTGTGATCATATCTCAGCATGTATCCCTTTATTTTACAAAAAAAATGATCGTTTATTAAATCAGCAGCGGTTAGAAGAATGGTTTTGGTGGGAAGTTGAACCAGGAGAAGATGTCGAAGATTTTAATGTAGAAGCCAATGGTTATGTTCAGGAGTTGACCAAAATACTTTTGTATCCAACAGTATCAGGGGGAGGCTTTGAAGATGAAAATTTTAACATAATTGTACAGAACAATGAGAATGATAACTTTGGAAAAATGAAGCAGACCAACCTGAAGAGCGGAGTACTATAGATATTTTTCAGGTTAAAGATGAACAAAAAATAAATTCATTTATATTCAAGGGAGCAACATGGGATATTTTTTTTAATGGTGAAAGTTTTTCCATAGAAGACAGGAGGCCTGTTCGATACATGCTCGAAGCAATAAAAAACCCAGGAAAGACAATCCCATATTCAAAAATAGTTGATATTGTAAGCGGTAGCAATCAGACCCATGACATGAAAAATGAAAATTATTCTGATATGCATTCAGAGCAATTAGAAAAAGAGGGACTCTATGTAAAATCAGATGGTGATACCGATCAAGTCGTATATTCAAAAAATAACCCTGAAGAATTCAAAGTCATTAAAGATCGATTTGATAAACTCGAAGAAATCTATCTTAAACTCAAAGATGGAAGTTTAAAGGAAAAAGAAGCTCTTGAGGATGTCATAAAAAATTTTGAAAATGATACTGGATATTGGGTAAAAAAAACACATGACAGTATCAAGCTTGGTGGTCAGATATCTATCTATTCTCAAAAAACAAAAAATGACAGCCGCACAATACGGACAGCAAGGAGACGTTTTTTATCCAGTCTTGAAAAGAAAACACCTGTTTTATACCAATATTTTAATTCCTTTCTGAAAGTCGATAGTGGATTATTATTTGATCCGCCTGACGATCAGCCACAATGGGAGGTTATTTTTCCCTCTTAGTTTCCGTTTCATTTTTTAACTGAAATTCCATCTTAGAACCTGCCTTTTTTTAAAAAAGTGCAGGTTTTTTATTTTTTTTGGGGGTGTGACAGCTTTTGTCACACCTGCGACAAGCTTTGTTGCACCTATTACTATGAAGGGTCATAAAGACTCAATTTATTTAACTCAATTGATAGGTGAAAAAATGAATCAAGAATTTTTTAAGGAATTAGAAAATAAACTTTCAGAAAAATTTCCAATTGGAATTCCCAGAAAAGAAATTGGACGTGCTACCGGGAATGTTCTCCATCCAAGAACTCAAGCAAATCTTGATTGTCTTGGAGAAGGAATTGCGGGCAGATTTAAAATTGGAAGAAATACAATTTATCCTGTCCAAAATGTAATTGATTTCCTTCAATCCAAAATGACCACTGCTGCATAGGAGGAAAACATGATAAACACACCCACTATCGTGGATATTAAGACCCAAAAACAGATAATTGGCCATGAACAGATTGTAGATGCTCGGGAATTAAATTTATCAAGCTGGGGGATTTCCCTTACAACTATAGAAATCGCTGAGTTGACAGGGAAACGGCATGATAATGTTCTCAGGGATACAAAATAAATGCTGATGGAATTATATGGACGAGGGGGTGTCCTCAATTTTGAGGAGACCTATAGGGGCAGCAATACTTTATCAATTTGTTCCTGGGACAAGGCATGAAATGAAACGCTTGATCAAGAAAAAAATATGTAAAATCGGTCTTTTCATTGCCGGTAATACCTTGATCTGTTTTCCCTGCTGGAATTGTAGTTCACGGCTTGTTGACCTGTTAATTGTGGGTAGTGAGGCAGATTGATGAATAAAGATATCCGTCTTGCAACGTCATTCAAAGGCCGAAGAAAAAGGAAGAGACTCAGAAGATTTCTTGGTGATAGATTTGACTCATACCTTATAGATTTATGGCTAACTGTGGCTATGGATTGTCCAGAAGGGGTTCTACCTGGGTGGGATCAGATGGATATTGCAGATGCTTGCGGGTGGGAAGGAGATCCAGAAGAACTTGTATCAGCTCTTATTGAAAGCAGCTGGCTTGAAAAAGATTCTGATGGCAATTATATCATTCATGACTGGTGTGAACATCAAGGGTGGGCATGTAACGCCAAATCAAGGAGCGAGGCTGCAAGTAAGAATATCCTGTTAAGGTGGGTGTTGAGAGAGACAAAAAAGGAAAATATACCTGATTTTAAAAAGTGGTTTAAATCAGAATACGCCTATCAGAACGGCCATACTACCAACGATATACTATCGTATTACGAGTCGTATACTAATGGTAATACTCCATCTCCATTACCATTACCTAACCTGGACAAGCCAGAACCAAAAAGTTTTCTGATTCTTTTGCCAAAATAACACGAAAATCAGAGATAAGAATCTAAAGATAATAATGCCGATTCTTCCGAATCAGATTCTCTTTCATCAAATGAAAATTTTTATAAAACAAAATCCGGCAAAAAACTAACCGGCAAAAGGTTAGAGACTTTTAATCAGTTTTGGAGTGCTTTTGATTACAAGCATGGCAAAGCTCCTGCC
>JAQICW010000429.1 GCA_027858355.1 Desulfobacula sp. | reverse complement strand
CTGGGATCTTTTATATTTGAAGGATTGGCAGTGATGGATATGGCATCACTGCTGGTGGCAAGTTCGTTCATGTTTCTATCAAAAATCTGCCCTCTTTCCCCTTTTATAGTGATATATCTGGAATATCCGTTTTCAGCTTTTTGGGCCAGTTCTTTGGCTTTGAAAATTTGAAGGTCAAAGGATTTGGCACCCAGAAGAAAGATTGATACGACAATCAAAATCTGAACGACAATGATTCTTTGCTTTATCCTTTTGTTAAAATTTTTTGACATTAACCCTCTTCCCCTGAAAGATAAATGGTTTGCTCCAATGTATCTGTGGAAAGATTCAATTGGGTTTTTGCAATGAGGGTAATCCGGTCATCTGATTTCAGGCGATCTCTTTCAAGGGACAGAGCCTTGTTATAAGAGGTTTTTTTTATATGGGCTACCTGTGTTTTGGACACCCTTAAAATTGTCTGGGTGGATTCAGTCCTGACCCAGGTATAAACCAGAAGTTCACAAAAAATCAGGCAGATTATGACAAGCCAGAGGAATTCTACTTCTTGTGGCTGTACTTTTTTTGGGGATATGTCATTTTTAATCGTCATAGGCTAAACTTTTTGAGCCACCCTTAATTTTGAGCTTCTTGCCATGGGGTTGAGTGCTATTTCTTCTTTTGTGGGAACCAATGGTTTTCTGAAAATTGATTTCATCTGGGGGACAAACCCGCACAAGCAGATTGGAAGATCTTTTGGACAGGTACACCCTTCTTCAAATTTGCGTAAGGCCTGTTTCACGATTCGATCTTCAAGGGAATGAAAAGAAATAACACAAAGCCGCCCTCCTTTTAAAAGAAGGGAAGGCACGATTTCCATAAAGGTTTCAAGCCGTTCAAGTTCCCTGTTTACAGCAATCCTTAAGGCTTGAAAGGTTCTTGTTGCCGGATGAATGCGTTGACCATATACAAATTTTGCAGGAATAGCTTTTGTGATAATTTGTGCAAGTTCTGAACTGGTATGAATGGGTGTATCCCTTCTTGTTTCCACTATCTTCTTTGCAATCCGCCGTGAGAATTTTTCTTCACCGAATTTAAAGAAAATATTTATCAGCTCATCCTCCTGGAATGAATTGATAATTTCAAAGGCTGTCAGATCGTTTCGAATATCCATTCGCATATCCAATGGTTCATTCTTGTTAAAACTAAATCCGCGATTGCCGTTTTTCAATTGGTTGAGTGAAAAGCCTAAGTCAAGGAGTATGGAGTTTACCCCTTTTATTCCGTTTGTGTTCAGAATCTCCGGAAGATCGGAAAAATTATTGTGGAACAATCGCACATTTTCTTTAAAGGGCTGTAAAGTTTTTTTAGCATGGTCAATGGCATCCAGATCCTGGTCAATGCCGATGAGCAACCCGTCAGGAAGGATGGCCTTAATGGTTGCAAGTGCGTGACCTGCTCCCCCCAGAGTACAATCCACACTGATGTTTCCGGGTTTAAGGTTCTGGTGCTCATGCACCTCTTGAGACATTACAGACGTATGCTCAAATTCCATTGCTTACAACCCTAGAGAAGCTATTTCCTCTCTTACTTCTTCTTTTTTAAGTTTTTGCTCCATTTTTTTGTTGATCATGTCCCATTGATCACGGGCCCAGATCTCAAAACGATCCAGGTTGCCCACAAGAACAATATCTTTTTCAAGACTTGCATATTCTCTTAAACTTTTAGGGATCAGAATCCGGTCCTGCTTGTCACACAAGCAATCACAGGAGTTGCCCAGGAAAAATCTTCTAAATTCTCCCATGGCATTGGTCTTTGCCGATAAAATTTTGGTTTCAACCTTTTCCCATTCACTAAAAGTATAAGCGTATAGACAATCATCCTTGTTTGAGACCATTACCCCATAGACTTTATCCGCCTTCAAGATATTTTTGAACCTTGAGGGGATAATCACCCTGCCTTTGGCATCAATTGTATGAAAGGAGCTTGATCGAAACACTTATTAAAGCCTTAGTTAAATAGTTTAACTTATCCACTTTCCACCACCCTGATCCACACTTTTACGAAAAATAAGGACTAAGTCAAGAAAAAAAACATTTTTTTTAAAAAAATATTTAGATAGGTTAATAATATAGATAGATTTTAGAGGGTAGTTGAAAAAAATGGAGTAAAGTGGAGTTATTTTTTAAAGTGCGTTGGAAATTGTCTTGCCTGTAAAAATGCATATCAACCCCAGGACCATTGTATTAATGAAAAGAAAAGGAATGACAATAATCCATTAATAAGGTTGATATGCTATTTTTAAAAAGGGGTTCAATTGGTGCTTTTTTCTTCCTTAACCTCCAAGACTTTTTTATCCCTGAAATCTTCAAGGGTTTTATCAAAATAGGCCCTGAAACTGCCATTGGCCTGATAGATATTTTTATCAGAGGTCAATTTTACAAAAGTATGATTAAAGCTTGGCGCTGTTTTGCCTATTGTAAATTCAAAAACTATCTTTTGCCCGTTCATTGCTTTAACAAGGATTACATTTTCATCATCCAGTTCATATCGTTTTAAATCCTCTTTTTCAGACACCAGGGCAGACAATTTTAATGTTTTTAAGGTATCCAGCATGTTTTCAACAGATGATGAATCCGCAGGATATTCTTTGTCAGTTATTACCCAGGTCCCTTCTTTTTTTGTAAATTCTATGGGGATTTGTATTTTGGCTATAACCAGTCCTGTTATTTTGGAGATATCGATTTTTGCAATTTTTGGCAGCACGTAATTATTCTTGTTTTCTTTATGAAACAAAAGGTATGCCCCCAATATTAGAATGAGTGCGACCAGTATCAGGTATTCTTTTTTCATAAATTCATTCCCCTTATGCTTTAAAACGGTTGGCGATTTTCTTTTTTCGGGATGTTCTTTTGGCAAGGACACCAAGTCCGAACAGGATAACCAGAATGGGAAGCGCAATAATATTAAAGGTTTTTATAATACCTCTGCCAAAGGCTGTGGTCTGGGCAATGGGATTTAATGTCTGCTGTTTGCTTCTTAATTGGGCTATTTTATCTTCCCCATTAAGATGGTCAATGACGTTTAAAATAAAAGTGGCATTGCTTGATCTGCCTTCCGGGTCCAGCATATTATCCTCAAGCATCTGGGAGCACGGAAGAACAAACAATTTGGCAGGTTTGGATGTTTCTAAAAATGTATTCCTGGCAGTAAAGCCTTTAAGTTTATTCTTTTCAAGCTGATTTTTTTCAGACTTATTTTTTTCAAGCTTATTCTTTTCATCCTGGTTTTTGCCATCATCTTCTTTAATATCTTTTTCTCCCAACTCTTTTTCAGGGATGGTTTTGCCTTTAAAAAAACTTGTGAAGGTCCCTTCAAGGAGATAGGCAAGATCATAGGATTGCATTTCATCTTTTGATTCTGGCGGGGTGATAAACATCGGGTTTAAATTAATCATTCCTTCCATCAGCCAGGATTCATCAGATGAAGATAAAAGTTTTGTTGCCATGACTTTGTCTTTATCAATATTTTCATTCAAAAGTTCAAGGGGCGAAATCTGCAAGGCAATGAGTCCCTTGATATTATCCATGAATCCAGGTGTGTTGTTGATGGATTTTTCTTTTAACATGGGGGCAAAATAAATGTTTTGTTCACCGCCGCTCATATTTTGCGGGGCCTGATGCGTATAGGATTGTTTGTCTAAAACATAGGCTTTTTTTATGTTTATGCCATAATGGGTTAATAGTTTTTCAAGACCAGTATCAATGGGTTCATATCGAGGGGGCATGCCCATTTGGCCTTGCTGTGGCATGATTTCATTAAATGAATCCGAGAAAAAAGCAAGGTTTGTCCCCTTCATCAAGGCCTGGTCTATCTGGAATAATTCATAATCTGAGAATTTTTGGGTGGGTCTTGCAATCATCAGGCAGTTTAACCCATCAGGAATGGCGCCATCTTTTAAATCAATGGGTTTGATGGAGTACCGGGAAGATACAAGGGCGTTAAATGCCTGCAGGCCACCACCCGGTTTTCCCTGCATCATGGCCATTCTGTCCGGCATAAGGGAATGGGTGCCGTGACCTGAGAGAAACCCGATATCCTTATTAATACCGATGAGTTTTTCCACAACAGAATTGAGTTCTTCTTCCAAAGCATTGGGGTCTGCCATTTGGTAGGTGGTACCAATGATGGGAAGTTCCATGGCAGAGATCAGGGGCAGTGTTGTTGTTTTGTCTTCAAATTCAATGACAAGACCTGCGGCGCCTATTCCTGGCAAAATGTTTTTTTCCGGCATGGCAGGCCAGGAAAGTGCCATTAAATCGTGTTTTTTACTAAGGGCATCAAGTTTGTTTTTATCGGAAATATCTATATGCTTGAAGTCGAGAATGCCAAGGCTTTTGCTATTGAGGTTTTCAATGGTATCAGCGACGGCTTTCCCCAGCATTGGAAGTTGATTGAGATTAATCAAAGGGGCGATGGTGTTAAGGGAAGAGGATAAATACATGGTGATATTTACTTTTTCATTAAGCCTTAACAATGCGCTCACTTTGTTGTTCATCTTCTGGATAGCCGTTGTCAACTTGTATTCAAGACCATTTGTCGAGGTGATGGCTTCAATTTTTTCCATCAGATCTCCGTGGAGAATGACCAGCCCCATATAGGCATTTTTAAATTTGACCTCATCGTTTTCCATGATTCTGATCTGGACGGGCTGTATGCCGTAATCTTTTGCCATATCACGGTTTTCATCAGACTTTTGGGTCAGCGCGCCGTCTTCCTGTGTTACATTATAAAAGGTATAATTGAAATATTTTTTGCCCTTTGCCGCGTATTCTTCCAAAAGGTCTTTTAGATATCGTTCTGTATTGTTATGGGGTGCTGGAAGATCCTTTGAGAAAAATACTTTTATGCTCAAGGGTTCTGACAGGGTTGCCACAACATCCTGGCTTGCCGATGACAAAGAATAGAGTTTATCCCTTGTCAGGACTGCCCTGAAAAACAGGGTAATCCCGACAATGTTTATCAAACCGATTACAATAATATATAAAATGAATTTCAAATATTTTTCTTTTATTGAAAAGTTACCCATTGTTTCTCCTTAGTTTTTCTCATGCATGACAATATAGGTTGAAAAAATGAAAATAAAGATCACACTCACAAAGTAAAGAATATCCCTGGAATCGATAATGCCTCTGGAAATATTAGTGAAGTGGGAGCTTGCACCAATGTATTCTATGAAGGATATAATTTTTGACGGCATGAAAAATAAGAGCTTGTCAAGAATAGTTAAAGTGAAGCAAAGCGAGGAGCCAACGATGAAGGCAATGATCTGATTTCGTGTCAGAGATGAGGCAAACAATCCAATGGAACAATAGGCTGCGGCAAGAAAGATCGCCCCTATATACCCGCCTATCACTGGTCCTGGATCAACCTCGCCGATAAGGGAGATAAAAATCGGATAAGCCAGGGTTGGAACCAGCATGGAAGCGGTAAACAATGTGGCGGCAAAAAATTTACCCAGGGCAATATCAGTAAAAGATACGGGCATGGTTAAAAGGGTTTCATAGGAACCCACATTTTTTTCTTCGGAAAACAGCCGCATGGTAATGGCTGGGATGATAAAGGATAAAGTGATGGGCAAAAGAGAGAAAAAATCTCTTAAATC
>JAQICW010000405.1 GCA_027858355.1 Desulfobacula sp. | reverse complement strand
GCCCTGGTTGTAATCAAGAGACACTGGAATATGTGCCAGGCTAAAAAGCCCGCACGATAGTGCGCTAAGTTCACAGATAAAAATAGTATATGATATGCGTAATTATTCATACAATAAGTGAATAACACCATTTTGGATATACCATGGAAATACTGACAGGCATAGGAAAAGCAGACCGGGAGAGAATGGCTGCCATCATCCGCAATACAAAAGGCACGATATCTGTCACTGATGCGGCAGGGATCTTGAATGTTTCCGCTTCGGATGCCGCCAAGATGCTTTCCAGGTGGTCAAAAAACGGGTGGATGTCCCGGGTCCGCCGGGGCCTATATGTGTCCGTGCCCCTGGAATCCCCGACTACAGATGTGCCGCTTGAAGATCCCTGGTTGATTGCCGACCGCCTCTTTTCACCCTGCTATATCGGCGGCTGGAGTGCGGCTGAATATTTTGACCTGACAGAGCAGATCTTCGGCACCATTGTGGTCATGACCGTTCAAAAGCCAAGGGACCGCAGGCCTGATATTAAAGGCACAAGGTTTATGCTGCGCACAGTTCCTGAAAAAGCCCTGTTTGGCCTTAAGCCTGTATGGAGAGGCCAGGTAAAAATATTTGTATCTGATCCTGCGCGTACCCTGCTTGATCTGCTAGTGGAACCCGCTTTTGGCGGTGGAATCCGGTCTGTAAAAGATATGCTGGCAAATTTTTTGCGATCTGAAAACAAGAACCTGGAATTATTGATTGACTACAGCGAGAAATTGGGAAATGGCTCTGTTTTTAAACGCCTTGGCTTTTTACTTGAAAAGATTGCCCCTGATGAAATCAGGGCAATCCAAGACTGCCGCAAAAGACTGACCACAGGAAATGCCAGGCTTGATCCGAAATTGAACAACAGCAGGCTTGTCACCCGATGGCGGCTGTGGGTTCCGGAAAACTGGAAGGAGAGGAAATCCCTTGATTGATAAATCAGAAATAATGGCGTTCTCAAAAAAATTTGGACTCAGGGCAAATGTGATTGAAAAAGACTATGTGCTCGGCTGGGTGCTTGCCGGTATATTCAATCATGGCGGGATAGGCGCAGACTGGATTTTTAAGGGGGGGACCTGTCTTAAGAAATGTTATTATGAAACCCATCGGTTTTCTGAAGATCTTGATTTTACACTGATTAAACCTGAACATCTTGATCAGGGGTTTCTGGTCAATTGTTTTAAAGATATTTCCGAATGGATCTATGATGCCACTGGTGTTGAAATCCCGAAAGAACTCATCCGGTTTGATGTGTATCAGAATAACCGCGGCGGTCTGTCAGCCCAAGGGCGTATAGGATACCGCGGACCCCTGCAGCCAGGGGGAGATCTACCCCGTTTAAAGCTGGATTTAACGATTGATGAAATCCTGGTGCTGAATCCTGTGGTAAGGGATGTTCATCACCCCTATTCAGACTGCCCGGATGATGGAATACAGATCAAATGTTATTGTTTCGAGGAAGTTTTTGCAGAAAAAGTAAGAGCACTGGCAGAGCGGGAACGTCCAAGAGATCTGTATGATGTGGTCATCCTGTATCGCCATGAAAAATTGAGAGCCAAGAAAAACATCATCTTAAGCACGCTTGAGAAAAAATGCGAGTTTAAAAAAATACCTGTTCCCACCATGGATACCTTGAGGAACCTTCCCGAACGCGAAGAGTTGGAGGCGGAATGGGCGAACATGCTTGCCCATCAAATGTCATCACTTCCCGCTTTTGAACTGTTCTGGACAGAGATTTCACAGGTAATGGACTGGCTGGGAGTTAAGGAATGAAGAAAAGGGAGAATAAATGAGTCCAGCAGATATTGTACAAAAATTATGGAACTATTGTAATGTCCTGCGGGATGATGGGATGAGCTATGGTGATTATGTAGAGCAGTTGACGTATCTGCTGTTTCTTAAAATGGCGGATGAGCGGACAAAACCACCGTATAAACAAAAAAGCATGGTGCCCCAAAAGTATGACTGGCAAAGTCTGTTGAAAAAGGATGGGGATGAGCTCTTTGATCATTACCGCCATGTTTTGGAAAATCTGGCTAAAGGAAAAGGCCTGCTTGGGCTGATCTTCATGAAATCCCAGAACAAATTTCAGGACCCGGTAAAACTGCGGCGGCTGATTGTTGATCTGATTGATACAGAAAACTGGTCCGCCATGAAGGCAGATGTTAAGGGTGATGCATACGAAGGATTGCTCGAAAAAAATGCTCGGGATACCAAAACAGGCGCGGGCCAGTATTTTACACCCCGCCCTTTGATCCAGGCCATTGTTGATGTAATGAATCCCAGGCCTGATGAAACAATTTGCGATCCTGCCTGCGGCACTGGCGGTTTTATCCTTTTGGCCCATGATTATATTATGAATCAAAACAAAAATATGACCAAAGCAGAAAAGAAAAATCTTAAAGAGAAGACGTTTAAAGGCTGGGAACTGGTTCAAAGCACTGCCCGCCTTTGTGCCATGAATCTTATGCTGCATGGTATCGGCAGTGATGAGAATCTTCCAATAGTCGTATCGGATTCCCTGGCAGCAGATCCTGGAGATCGATTTAACTTGGTTCTGACAAATCCGCCCTTTGGTAAAAAAAGCAGTACAACTATTGTTGGAGAAGATGGTAAGGTTACAAAGGAAAAAGACATTATTGTACGGGATGATTTCTGGGCAACCACTTCAAACAAACAGCTCAATTTTATTCAGCATGTAAAAACACTGTTAAAGCAAAATGGTCGTGCTGCCGTCGTTGTGCCGGATAACGTGCTGTTTGAAGGCGGGGCAGGAGAACAGATCCGCAAGAAACTCATGCATGAATGTGATGTCCACACCCTTCTTCGCCTGCCAACCGGCTTGTTTTATGCACAGGGAGTAAAAGCAAATATTCTCTTTTTTGACCGCAAAGCAGCATCTGAAACTCCATGGACAAAGAAACTTTGGATTTATGACCTTCGGACAAACATACATTTTACACTCAAAACAAATTCTTTGCAGCGTAAAGACCTTGATGAATTTGTAAACTGCTATAATCCTAAAAACAGAAACAACCGCAAAGCTACATGGACGGGAAAAAAACAGGATGGTAGATGGCGTGCATACGACTATGGTGACCTTGTGAATCGGGACAAGGCCAGCCTCGATATCTTTTGGCTGAAAGACGACAGCCTGGAAGACTCGGAAAATCTTCCTGATCCCGGTATCCTTGCCCGGGAAATTGTTGAAGACCTTGAGGCAGCCCTAGAACTTTTTCGCGAGATAGCTGAAGATTTAAACGAACAAGAAACCGATGACAGATAGGGCTAACTTTTTATTAAGAGAAATATTAAAAAAATTAAAAAGTTGAAATAATCCTCTCCAAAAAAAACTGTATCCGGAGTTAAGCTTCTTTTTGGGGAAAAGGTTCAATAATGAAAAATATCCCGATGACCTCTGTGATTTTCAACCGAGCACTATGTCTATAACGAAATTCCTCCGGTGCTGAATTTAAAGGTTTGGACTATTATTAACAGCCTTGAGCTTTTAGCATCATAGGCAAGCACAATATCTTGTGTTTGGGGTAAATTTCATTCATCACACAGATAATCAACTGGTACCTTTCAGAATAATTGATGTTGTGAATGTGTGAGAGTTTTTCAAGCTCACTCACTCACATTCATGGCTCAATTATTCTGGGGCAAACAGTTTCATTTTTTGTAACCGTTCACGGCCTCAAACGCCCCCGTTGAAAAGCGGGAAGACAGAAAGATAAACGGCATTTTGTATCGCAACCTTTAATAATGGAAAAAACCTTGAAGATATACTACTGCT